>JBFWME010000055.1:0-16180 GCA_050251755.1 Lawsonibacter sp.
GTTTCGGCTTGGCAAATTACAGCGTGGGAACGGTGGATGTGACAACAGCCTCCGCGTCGGGTTCCAACATTGGCATCGGCGTTGCAAACTACACTACAGGAACGGTGAATGTCAGTACCGCCGAAGGTAGCGGCATACAAGGCACCGGCGTTTTCAATCAAAGCTCAGGTACTGTCAACGTGACGACAGCCACCGGAATCTTTTACGGTGTGCTTAATCAAAGCACCGGTACCGTAAACGTGGCCACGGCCACCGCTACCGGCTTAGGCGGCACTGCCGTCTCCAACGGCAGTGGAACGGTCAATGCCGGGACAATAACGGGCAGCACGGTAGGTTCCGGCACAATCAACACAGGTACAGACGTTGCGACTGTAACGCTTAAAGCGGGGACCGGCACAAGCTGTGTTCTAAGTTCCATCACCGTTGCGGCTAGCGGCGACACCACAATCGGTGCCCTGCCAAGCGTTTATAAAGACGGTGCGTACAGCAATAATTGGTACACAGACAATGCAAAGACAACAGCGTTCAGCGGCACTACCGTAACAGGCGCAACGACACTTCTCAGCGACTACTATGAAGTAGCGTCAATCAATACCGCTGCAATTGCCGGAGTAACCGCACCGGTAAAAGGCGCAACACCGACATCATCCATCACAGATACAACGGAATACACGGCGACAATTTCATGGTCGCCGGCAGATGCAACCTTTGCGGCAAGTACTGCATATACAGCAACAATAACCATTACGCCAAAAATAGGTTATACACTGACGGGCGTTGCTGAAAACTACTTTACGGTAGCCGGAGCTAAGACAACAAGCAACATTGCTAATTCCGGCGTGGTAACGGCGGTATTCCCAGCAACGGCCTCTTCCGGTAGCACAGGCAGCGTGGGGGATACAAGTTCCAGCAGCTCAACAATTACGATCACCACTGAGGGAAGCGTGACAACAGGGACGGCCTCCCTTACCGGTTCGACCTCGGGCGGCAGTCAGACGGTATCAGTTCCCAGTAACACCATGACAAGCCTCACAAAAGCAGCGCAGAAAGCGGAAACATCGGGCAACCTGGCCATCGCGCAGATTGACACGGGTTCCGACACGGGCCTCGAAAACGTCGGCGTTACCATCCCCGGCACACAGTTTGATTCATTTGCCTCCGGGACGGACGCGGCGCTCCAGTTCAGCACGGGAATCGGATCCGTCACGTTCTCCTCCGACGCCGTGGGCACCATCGGCGCGGCTGGCTCCGGCGACGTTGCTTTTAATATGAGCGTTGTAAGCACATCGTCGCTGAGCGCGGCGCAGCAGGCGACTGTCGGCGACAGACCGGTGTACAGCCTCTCCATCACCGTCGGTGACACGACGGTCTCCGAGTTTAGCGCAACCGTTACCGTGATGCTCCCCTACACGCTTCAGGACGGCGAGAAGCCAAACGCGATCGTGGTCTACTATGTTGATGCGTCGGGCGACCTCCAGATGATGCAGGGCGCCTATGACGAAACCACTGGTATGGTCACCTTTGAAACGACACACTTTTCATACTACTTCATCAGCTACAACGAAGTGGCCTTTACAGACGTTGCCGAAACGGCGTGGTACGCCGACGCTGTGACCTTCCTGGCGGCACGGGGCATCACCACCGGTACGACTGCCACCACCTTCAGCCCCAATATGACTCTGACCCGCGGGCAGTATGTCACCCTGCTCCTGCACGCCTACGGTATCTCGGCAGATACAAATGCGACGGACAACTTTGCCGACGCGGGCAACACTTACTACACCGGCTATCTGGCGGCAGCAAAAGAGCTTGGTATCTCAAGCGGCACTGGCGACAATATGTTTGCCCCCGACAAGGCAATCACCCGCCAGGAGATGCTTACGATGCTCTATCACGCGCTCAAAGTCCTTGATGAGCTGCCGTCAGGAGATTCCGGTAAAACTCTTTCAGACTTCTCGGATACAGGAGACATCGCAAACTGGGCACAGGATGCCATGGCCTTCTTCGTCGAGACGGGTGCGATCAGCGGCAATGGCGGCAAGCTCTCGCCGACGGATACAACGACCCGTGCTGAATTGGCGCAGGTGCTGTATAACCTTTTGACAAGGTAAACGTCGCGCAATAATAAGCAAAATCAGCTGGAGCAATGCGTACTTGTAGGAATAGATGTAAATATTGTTATGCAAACTACAGCCTTAAAACGGTAGCAGATAATTCCCAAAAGCATGACACGACCTCACCTTTATTGGCTGGTAATTTGGAAAGCGATGATATTGTGAAAGAGAGAAAAGTGTCTTCCAATAAGAGAAATTATTAAATCAATTTTTTCGATACAACAAAATTATAGAAATTTAGGACTACACCAAATTAGGCCAAACCGGCTCGACCTGTCAGGGAAAAGAATTTCAAAGCCGACCGTATCCATGCAGTCAGCTATTTCTTTCGTACCTTCTCCATCAAAATGGCATGGATCTCCCGCTCCAGCATCTTAATTTTCCCTCTAACGCAAAAATGTGGGCATCGAGGATTGGTTTCCTCAACGCCCACATTTTTTGCGCTTCCATCAGCTTTGATCGCTCCACAGCGGACCGTTCGCGCTTTTCCGCAATCAGTAGCCGGTCAATCCACTCCTCGTATATCCGATGAGAAGGACAGCAACCTTGCCGTGCTGTAAAAAGGACCCCATGGAAAGTTCCATGGGGTCCTTCTTCATTATAATATTTAAATTACTGTTTGCTCTTAATATACTCGTCAATGGACTTGGCAGCATTCTTTCCGGCGCCCATGGCCAAAATGACAGTGGCCGCGCCGGTGGCGGCGTCCCCGCCGGCAAAGATAGCCTGGCAAGATGTACCGCCCTGTTCGTTGGCGGCCACACAGCCCTTTTTGGTCTTTTCTAGACCGGGAGTCCCGTCGTAGCTCATGGGGTTTGGCTGGGTTCCAAGGGCCATGATCACGGCATCCACCCCAAGCTTAAACTCGCTTCCCTTGACCGGGACCGGTTTGCGGCGCCCAGAGGCATCCGGCTCACCCAGCTCCATCCGGATACAGGTGATCGCCTGAACGTGATTTTTCTCATCCCCCTCGACGGAAATGGGATTGGTCAGCAAATCAAAGATGATGCCCTCTTCCTTTGCATGATGGACCTCCTCGGCACGCGCGGGCAGCTCAGCCTCGGACCGGCGGTAGACGATATGGACCTCAGCCCCCAGACGCTTTGCGCACCGGGCAGCGTCCATGGCCACGTTTCCGCCGCCTACCACGGCCACCTTCTTGTTGTGTAGAATGGGAGTCTTGGCGTCCTCTTTGTAGGCCTTCATCAAGTTGATGCGGGTCAGATACTCGTTAGCCGAATACACACCGATGAGGGACTCGCCGGGGATTTTCATGAACATGGGCAGACCAGCGCCGGAACCGATGAACACGGCCTCATAGCCCATATCGAATAGTTCTGTAATGGTAAGCACCTTGCCAATGACCATGTTTAGTTCGATATCCACACCCATCTTCTCCAGGTTGGATACTTCCCGCTTGACAATAGCTTTGGGAAGACGGAACTCCGGGATACCGTAGCTCAGCACGCCACCGGGCATATGGAACGCCTCGAATACGGAAACCGCATACCCCATGCGGGCCAGCTCGCCGGCACAGGTCAGCCCGGCAGGGCCCGAACCGATCACCGCCACCTTGTGGCCGTTCTTGGGGGCTGTGGCCACATTGGACACACCGTGTTCGGCAGCCCAGTCCGCCACAAAACGCTCCAGCCGTCCAATTGCCACCGGCTCACCCTTGATTCCGCGGACACACTTGCCTTCGCACTGGCTCTCCTGAGGGCAGACACGGCCGGAGATGGCGGGCAGCGCATTGGCGTTGGACAGAATCTCATAGGCGGCGGCAATGTCCCCTTCGGCCACCTTTCCGATAAATTCGGGAATGGGGATACCCACCGGGCATCCGCCGACACAGGCCGGATTTTTGCAGTGGATGCAGCGCTTCGCCTCGTTCATGGCCTCTTCCAGCGTATAGCCCAATGCCACTTCCAAGAAGTTGGCATTGCGAATCTGGGGCTCCTGCTCCGCCATGGGGGTCTTATTCAGTTGCATATTAGCCATTCATGGCACCTCCTCCCAGGCGGCAGAGATGCTTCTCTTTCGCCTTGGCCTCAAAATCCTTGTACGTGGCATTCCGGGCAATCACCTCGTCGAAATCCACCTTATGGCCGTCGAAGTCGGGCCCGTCTACACAGGCAAACTTGACCTCACCGCCCACGGTCAGACGGCAGCCGCCGCACATTCCCGTCCCGTCAATCATAATGGGGTTCATGCTGACGGTGGTCGGAATACCGTATTTTTCCGTCAGCTTGCAGGCAAACTTCATCATCATCAAAGGACCGATGGCAAAGACATGGTCAAACTTCACTCCGCTGGCAATCAGCTCCTCCAGCTTTTGGGTGACAAACCCGTGAAAGCCATAGGTGCCGTCGTCGGTACAAATGTGAAGGTTGGTGCAGGCATTAGCCATCTCCTCCTCCAGAATGACGATGTCCTTGGTTTTAAACCCACCGATCAGATCCACGGTGTTACCGGCCTCGGTCAGTGCCCGCGCCACGGGCAGCGCGATGGCACAGCCCAGTCCACCGCCCAGAACGGCCACACGGCCATAGCCCTCCACTTCAGTGGGCTTTCCCAGCGGGCCCACAAAGTCATGGAGGCAATCACCCTCGTTCAGCTCATCAAGAGCCAGAGTGGTTTCACCAATCTTCTGATAGATAACCGTGACCAATTCATCCACCGCACTGGAGATGGTCAGCGGGATGCGTTCCCCTTCCTCATCCACACGCAGGATAATAAACTGTCCTGCTTTTGCTTTGGCAGCCACCAGCGGCGCATACACCGAGATTTGCCCAATTTCCGGTGTCAGCGTCTTTTTCTTTGCAATCTGATACTTGTTCACTACTGATCCCCCTTTTGAATTGTTTTTCCGGATTCCACCCCGGTTTCCCCTTTATCCATTCCAATTTTAACACGGCTGAGCCGTGCAGATCACAAACGAATCGCCAAACCAAAGTTGGCAGAGAGACATGCCACCGCAGCACAGATGCCTGCGTGGTACAAGCCTGCCCTTATCTGCTATTTTGCCATAGAACGCAAAATTAGGATTCTCATATCGTGCTATTTTTCTCTTCATCTTTCATTTTTTGCATTTTTTATAAAGATTGTAATAAAATAGCTTAAATATTTGCATTTTTTAACGAATTAAATCATGCTGAACCGGACGATAAAACAGTGCGCGGATCTTCTCCGGCTCACTGGTCTGCCCCAACACCCACATCAGTTTAGCGGTAGCGGCCTCTAACGTCATATTGTATGCCTCCATCAGCTGATATTTCTCTTTCACCTGCTGTCCCACCTGATAGACCGACATATCACTGCCCTCATAGGGCACCTGGGTCATCATGACAATGGTCTTGCCAGCCTCCAACCAATCCCCCATCGCCTGAGCCAGTGCCCCGCCGCTTCCACCAGGCAGACCGCCTACTCCAAACGACTGAAGAATGACCGCCTGATAGCTGTCCTTTAGCTGGCACAGGGCCTCAGCTCCCATGCCGGGAATCAGGGTCAACAGCAGCACCCGTTCTTCCAACTTGTCGTAAAACACCGGCTCCGCCCCGTAGGAATAGGCGGGGGAAGCCAAGTATCGGATCAGCCTGCCGTCACGGATCACGGCCACCTCCGGATAGTCCACACAGGAAAATGCATTATAGCTTTTTGTTCGTTCCTTCCGTGCCCGGGTCCCTAAAATGACCCGACCGTCGAAGACCAGACTGACGTCGTGAGAATCCCGGTCTGCCGCATACAGAAAGCTGTTGTATAGATTCATCCGAGCATCCGTATCATGGAGACAGATCGACTTCTGGGATCCGGTGATCACAATGGGCTTTGGGGAGCCCTGGATGAGATAAGACAGTGCAGCCGCCGTATACGCCATGGTATCGGTTCCATGGGTAATGACAAATCCGTCATAGTTCTCATAGTTGTCCCGGATGGCGGCAGCCATCTCCAGCCAATGGGACGGGGCGATGTTGGTGCTGTCCAAATTCATCAGCTGGACGGCTTCCACCTGGCACAACTCGCCCACCGCCGGAACATAACCTAAAATCTCCTCCGAGGTGATGGCTGGGCTCAGACCGTGTCCGCTCTCCTTTGAGGCAATCGTGCCCCCGGTAGCCAGCATTAAAATGCGTCTCATGCGACCTTCCTCCGTTACCGTCAGACTTTACTGAAAAAGGGACTGATTTTCAGCCCCTCCTTTGGGTCAAGTGTTTTTCTTTACAGGCATTGAAGATATTTTCCATACAGAGTCATGCCCAATTCCGCACCAATGGCATGCACCTGTTTCTCGGTAATCCATCCCTCGTACAGGCCCAGCTCCTCCAGACATCCCACATAGCGTCCGGTGGTGTCCTGGATATGCTTCACTGTTTGGCCGGCCTCCAGAAGGCTGTCGGCGGTACCCGCGTCCAGCCAGGTGAAATTTCGCTCCAAAGGAATCACCTGAAGCTGCCCCCGGCGGAGATACTCCAGGTTTACATCGGTAATCTCCAGTTCTCCCCGGGCGGAGGGCTTTAGATTTCGAGCAATTTTCATCACCTGGTGGTCATAAAAATACAGACCCGGAACAATATAGTTTGACTTGGGGTAACGCGGCTTTTCCTCAATGGAAATGGCTCGTCCATCTTTGTCAAATTCTACCACACCAAAGGGTCTGGGATCCTCCACCCAATAGCCAAACACGGTGGCGCCCCGGTCGTTGGCGGCGGCCCGCTTCAACGTGGCACCCAGCGTTGGAGCATAAAAAATGTTGTCTCCCAATACCAGACACACCCGGTCAAACCCCACAAAATTCTGTCCAATCAGCAGTGCATCCGCAATACCCCTGGCCACAGGCTGTTCCGCATAGGAGATCTTCAGCCCATATTGGCTCCCATCTCCCAGTAAAGTGGTAAACGTATCTACCTCTCCCGGGGGAACGATAATTAAGATTTCGGAAATTCCGGCCTGCATCAAAATTGCGATCGGGTAATAAATCAGCGGTTTATCGTAAACTGGAAGAAGCGGTTTGCACACCGGCTTCGTCATCGGATACAAACGGGTTCCTTTCCCCGCCGCCAAGACAATCCCTTTCATATGCTCCTCCTGCCTTATATCCGCTTAAAATATAGTTATGGCCAGTCCCTCCGCTATGCAGGCGAAACCGACTGACAGTTTAAAGAATCCAGCTTTGCGGCTATTGTATCATGCCCGACTAAAGTTGACAAGAGTCCCCTGTGGCTTTCCAAAAATTTAAACGCTTCTGCGGCCGCCGGTTCGAGGGAAATATGAACTTCCAGTTCGTCTGGTCTCGCTTCCGGGGCACAATCAGTCTCGTTCTTGGATCCGTTTCCAAGGCAGGTTCTGTTCCTTTGCCCGCCCATCTTCCTCCGGTTCATTCAATCTCTTATGAAGACGAAACCTTAGACCCTGTAGTCATCGCCTGCAGAGTTCCGTTTAACCCAAAAAAGCGCCTGGCGGATGGAGGCCTCCATCCGCCAGGCGACAATCATAAAACTCGTTTTTTCTCCAGTCAAAGCAGAAGCTTAGCCCAACACCACCAACAAATCGTCGGTGTTGACCGTGCTGCCCACGACGGCGGATACAGTCTTGACGGTGCCGGCTACCGGAGCGGAGACCTCGATTTCCATCTTCATGGCCTCCAGCACGACAAGTACATCGCCGGCGTTGACCTTCTGGCCCGGTGCGCACTCCACCTTAAATACGTTGCCTGGCATCGGACTCTTCACCGCGGTCTCACCGGCCGAAACGGAGCTGGGGGCAGCGGCGGGGGCCGGAACCGGAGCGGGAGCCGGAGCGGCAACAGGGGCCGCAACGGGAGCTGCTACGGGAGCAGCCGCTACAGGCGCAGCAGCTACCGGGGCAACCGCTACAGGCGCAGCGGAACCGTCCGCCTTCTCAACGGACACCTGATACGGCTTTCCGTCAACGGTAATGGTAAAGGTACCGGTACAGCTGTCCTGAACCCCCATCACCAGGTGAGGCGGCTGATAAGAGGCCGCAAAGGGCTCAATCGGACGGGCCGTGTAGCCGTTCGCCGCAGGCGTGGGCACACGGGAGTAATAAACGTGTCCCTGCCATGCGGGAAGGGGCGCAGTCTCTTCCTTTTTCGCCGGTGCGGCAGGAGCAGCCTTCTTGGGCTCCTCCTTCTTGGGGAAGCCGGCCTCACGATCTTTAAAGAAAGCCATGGCCACCTGGGGGAAAGCAATGTAGGACAGCACATCCTCGTCGCTCTTGGCGGTAGCGCCCAGTTCCTTCTTGGTCTTTTCAAACTCGGGCTTCAGGGAATCAGCAAAGCGGCCCTCCACCAGGGGTGTGTCGCCCAGAATCTTCTTCTGGATGGCGGGGTCGATGGGGGCGGGAGTGCGGCCGTATTCGCCGCGGCAGTAAGCTTTGATTTCCTTGCCCACTACCTTGTAGCGCTCGCCGGCCAGCACGTTCTGCACGGCCTGAGAGCCAACCATCTGGCTGGTGGGCGTAACCAGCGGAGGATAGCCCAGGTCGGCACGGACCTTGGGCGTTTCGGCCAGCGCCTCGTCCATCTTGTCCATTGCATTCATCATTTTCAGCTGGGAAATCAGGTTGGACAGCATGCCGCCCGGAATCTGATAGTTCAGGCACTGAGTGTCGGTCGCCATGGAGATGGGATCCAGTGTACCGTCGGCCAGGAAATCGGCACGGACACGCTTGAAGAAGTCGGCCATTTCGATCAGCACCTTGTCGTTCAGAGACACCTCATATCCCAACTGGCGCATGGCATAGGCCAGGGTCTCCGTGGCAGGCTGAGCGGTACCGCCGGACATGGGAGAGATGGCGGTGTCCAGCACGTCGGCACCGGCCTCCACGCTCTTCATGCAGGTCATAAAGGCCAGACCGGTGGTGCAGTGGGTATGGATGACCACAGGCAGTTCGGGCACGGCATCCTTAATCGCGGACACCAAATCATAAGCATCCTTGGGACCCATAATGCCGGCCATATCCTTGATGCAGATAGAAGAGACGCCCATGCTCTTCAGGTCCTTGACCATGGCCACATTCTTCTCAAGAGTATGGACGGGGCTGGTCGTAAAGCAAATGGTCCCGGAAGCGTGGGCGCCCTGCTTCACCGTCTCGTCAATGGCCACTTCCAGGTTGCGCACATCGTTGAGCGCGTCAAAAATACGGATAATATCGATCCCGTTCTTCACGGAGTACTCCACAAATTTGCGGACTACATCATCGGGGTAATGCTTATAGCCCAGAATATTCTGGCCACGCAGCAGCATTTGCAGCTTCGTGTTGGGCATCTTGGCCCGAATCTTGCGCAGACGCTCCCAAGGATCTTCCTGAAGATAGCGCAGACACACATCAAAGGTAGCGCCTCCCCAAACCTCGGCAGAATAATAACCGGCCTTGTCCATCGTTTCCAGGATGGGCTCGAACTTGCTGTAAGGCAGCCGGGTAGCGATCAGCGACTGGTTGGCGTCACGCAGCACTGTCTCCGTGAAGTTTACTTTTCTCATGTCAATCGACCTCCGTATTCCTAAAATGGAGCATGTTTCAAAGCAGGGGTTGCCCTTACGGGCAGCGGCAACCGGATATACTGCCGCAAAGTCACTTCTTCCCATTTTAGTATAAGTTTCTCCATAAAGCAAGTCCCCCGATCGGAATAATCGAAGCTTTTTTCTGTACGATCTTGTCCGACTTCTTCTCCCGCTCAAGCAAAATTATCTTTTATCTCACGCACCAGAGCATAAAAACGCCGCAGCAGGTTCCGTTGTAAAACCGCTGCGGCGCTTATTCATTGATCCCGGATGAAGGCCGGGCCCCTTCTCCTGTCACCGTTCGCTGCATGCCTTATCCTCACGGATATGCGTGCCCTCGTAGTCAAAGATCAGGTCATCGATGTCGATATCCGCCCGGACCCGAGCCCAAATATTATTGACTTCGCGCTTTACCATTGTCATACTGTTCTCTCCTTTCAAATTAAAAATGGGTATAAAAATACCATCGTCCGCTCTGCAAACGATGGAGAAATGAAACCTGTCTGAAATTCGCCGGCCAATCAGGCCCCTCTTTCTGGCACAGTCTGCTCCAATCGCTTGCAGTTTGTAGAGCCCCCCTGGGTTACATAACGCTTCACTTGCATTCTGTGCACCTCTTTCCCCAATTATCTGCTCCCACCTGGAAACTCGCTTCTTTGCTGACCTTGTTATTGTAAACTTTTTTCCTTCTGCTGTCAAGTATTATTTTTTGCAAAATGCAGGATTTTTCTTTTCCGTTTGCAAAAACAAGGCAGAGCGGGGCATTTCAGCCTCGCTCTGCCTTGCGCTTCCTCCGGCTGCAGAAGTCTTACTGGCTGGAAAATTTCGTGTAGGCCTGGCTGATTTTATTTTCCGGCGCCTGCTCCACCTGGTACCAGCCCTTGCTCTGGGCCAGCTGGAACAGATCGGTCTGCGTCTTGTGATTCTGGTTGAAAATGTTCAAAAAGTCGTCCCGCAGCGAAGTATTGACGCACTCGGATGCATAGGTGTCATAGTTAGCCGACATTTTTTTCTCGCTGCAAAGAAAATCGGTGATTCGTTCCTGATCGTTCATTTGTAGTCCTCCTCTTTTAGTGCAAGTGGTTCAACAGCGTCTGAAAGTTCTGCATGTGCTGGTCGGCGCAACACTGGTACTTGCTTCTCAGTTCCTGGTCCTGGCTCTCCTGCACGGCGGCCAAGTACTTGCACTGGAGTACCTTTTCAAAATTCAGCTGATCGGACAGGGCATTCAGCTCTTTGCTGGTTAAATTGGGCATAGACGTTCCTCCTTTGTCTTGGGGGTGATCCCCATACTAGAAGCTAGTCTTTCCCCTATGTTATTTTTTATGCGGAATTTTTGGACGCCCTTTTTCATCAAAGTTCCACACCAGATGGGGCCGTCCCTCCAACGGCTCCAGCTGTGCCAGACAAAACAGCGTTTCCAGCGCAACAGGACTATCCGTGCGAAAGGGGGCGGCAAGACTAAAGCCGTCTCTCCCCTTGCGGCATAGCATGGGCCCCTTAAACTGGCGGTACAAAACCGTGTCACTGGTGAGCCGCTCAGGATGCTGTTCACAGTACCAGCGCTCTGCGCTGGAAAACGGAAATGCCAAAATCGCTTCCGCCCCCGTTAAGGGCCAGCATCCTGCCCGTTCCAGCTCTCCCAAAGACAGGGTTCGCTTCAGTCTCAGCCCAGTTCCCTCCGGTGCCATGGTACCCAGGAGCAGACGGCCTCCCTTCTGCCCGGTCAGCCACACTTTATATAGGCCACGCCCATCCTCCGGCCGCGTCGCTTCCAGATGGATCCGTGGTCCCTCCTGGCGCAGGGTCAGTGCCCCTCCGCCTCGGATGTCCAGTCTCTGCTCCACTTGATTCCGCCTCCTCTCTGTTACCAGTGTATGCACATGCGGTCTGAAATTCTCCTTGACAAATTTCTTCTCTTCCGCTACAATGGGCAACAAGTAAAAGCGATGAAGGGAAGAAAGACAAGGATTGCCCCCTCAGAGAGCCGGTGGTTGGTGTGAACCGGTGCGCGGCTTCCTTGTGTATCACTGGTCCCCGAGCTGTCTGTCCGAACCGAATCAAGTAGGACAGAACGTCTGGTCCCGTTACCGACCGCGGCCTTGTTGGAGGCTTTGAGGGCTGTCTGGGCAACCGGCGGCTGAACCAGGGTGGTACCGCGTGATGCTGTTTCACGCCCCTGACTTTCACGAGTCAGGGGCGTTTTTTGTCCCCTGATCGCAGCGCCCGCCGCCAACCTCGGCGGAGCAAGTTTCAAGGAGGACTGTGACCATGAATCCAGGCTACAAAAAGTACATTCCATTCCAACCTCAAAAAATCGTAGGCCGCACCTGGCCCGATAAGGTAATTGCAAAGGCTCCCATCTGGTGCTCGGTAGACCTGCGGGACGGCAACCAGGCTTTGGTAGACCCCATGAACCTTTCAGAAAAGCTAGAATACTTCCACACGCTGGTGGACACCGGCATCAAAGAAATTGAAATCGGCTTCCCTTCTGCCAGTGAGACGGAGTATGAGATCTGCCGGGAACTGATTGAAGGCGGACACATCCCGGACGACGTCACCATCCAGGTGTTGGTTCAGGCCCGGGAACACCTGATCAAAAAGACCTTTGAGGCTATCAAAGGCGCCAAAAATGTCATTCTCCACTTTTACAATTCCACCTCAACCCTCCAGCGCAAAGTGGTGTTTCACATGGATACCGACGGCATCACCAAAATTGCCACCGATGCCGCCGACCTGATCTACGAAATGTCCCGCCCCCTCATTGACGAGGGAATGAACCTGCGCTTCGAGTACTCCCCCGAGTCCTTTATGGGCACCGAAATGGACTATGCCGTGAACATCTGCCAGGCGGTGCTGGACCATCTCCATGCCACGCCCGACAACAAGGTTATTTTGAACCTACCCACCACCGTGGAAAACTGTATGCCCAACCAGTTTGCCGACATGCTGGAGTACTTCTGCAAAACAATTCCCGGTCGGAACAGCGCTATCATTTCTCTCCATCCCCACAACGACCGTGGATGCGGCGTGGCCACCGCCGAAATGGGCCTGCTGGCCGGGGCCGACCGGGTCGAGGCCACCCTCTTTGGCAACGGCGAGCGCACCGGAAACGTGGACATCGTCACCCTGGCCATGAACATGTACACCCAGGGCATCGATCCAAACCTGGACTTCTCCAACATCAACAAGGTGAAAGAGATGTTTGAGCGGTGCACCAAGATGCCCGTGGGTGACCGCCAGCCTTACGCCGGCAAATTGGTTTTCACCGCTTTCTCCGGCAGCCATCAGGACGCCATCAACAAGGGGACCCAATACATGAAGGAGTCCGACTCCGACTTTTGGGAGATCCCCTATCTGCCCATTGACCCCGCCGACGTGGGCCGCGAGTACGAGCCCATCATTCGCATCAATTCTCAGTCGGGCAAGGGTGGCTCCGCCTATATTATGGAGCATAATTTTGGATTCGATCTGCCCAAAGGCATGCACCCCGAGTTTGGTACCGTTGTCCAGCGTGAAACCGACGCCGTGGGCAAGGAGATCACGCCCGAGCGCATCAACCAGCTGTTTCACCGGGAGTATATCGAGGCCAAGGAGCCTTACAAACTCCTTAAACACGCCTTCCAGGAGACGATTGACGCCGAGGGCCACTCCCATGTATCCTTCCAGGGCACACTCCAGCACACCGACACCATCTTTGACGTATCCGGTGAGGGAAACGGCCCTATCGACGCCTTCTTCAACGCCATCAAGGGAGAAAAAATCGATCGGTTTTCCTTCCTGGACTACGCCTCCCACGCCATTACCAACGGTTCCGACTCCCAGGGCGTGGCTTATATTCTTCTCCAGGACCAGCGCAGCGGCAAAAAATACTGGGGGGTCGGTCTGTCTCACAACATTAATCTGGCTCCTTTGCGCGCAATTCTCTCCGCCATCAACCGGGCAAAAAAAGATCGCTGAGTCAATGATTGCCTGCCGATATCCGATCTCATTTTTGAGATCGGATATTTTTTGCAGGATATTTCTATTATTCCGTCGTTTCCCCCTTTCAACACTGCGTTAGACCAGTCTTCTTCTCTCCGAGCTATAGGCTATTTTCTCTTTGCCTGTCTCATCGATTCATTTCTTTCAAGGCTTTTCATTTTTTGTTGACTTTTAATTGGTTTAGAGTATACTTATTTTGTCATCTTGACATTTTTTACAGAGTGCTTCTGTTATAATCTCCAGATTTTAAGGAGGCAATTCCATGCCAAAAGTCGCAGACAACGTTTCCAAAGCCGCCGCCAAGGCCCCCGCCCGCATGTCGAAAAAAGATCCCCTCACGCGGGAACAGCTGGACACCATCAACGCCTGGTGGCGGGCTGCCAACTACTTGTCCGCCTGCCAGCTCTATCTGCTGGACAACCCTCTTTTAAAAGAGCCCTTGAAGCCCGAGCACGTGAAACATCACATTGTGGGACACTGGGGCACCTGTCCGGGGCAAAACTTTATTTACACCCATTTAAATCGCGCGATTGTCAAGTATGACCTGAACATGATCTATATTTGCGGTCCCGGCCACGGGGGAAACGCGGTGGTGGCCCAGACCTATCTGGACGGCTCCTACAGCGAGGTCTATCCCAATATCAGTCAGGATTCCGGTGGGATGAAGCGGCTGTTCCGTCAATTTTCCTTTCCCGGTGGAATCCCCTGCCACACTGCTCCGGAGACGCCCGGATCCATCAATGAGGGCGGGGAACTGGGCTACTCTCTTGCTCATGCCTTCGGCGCGGTGATGGACAACTCCGATCTCATCGCCGCCTGTGTGGTGGGCGACGGCGAAGCGGAGACCGGTCCCCTGGCCACCGCCTGGCACTCCAATAAATTTCTCAACCCCATAACCGACGGGGCAGTGCTGCCTATCCTCCATCTCAACGGGTTTAAGGTGTCCAATCCCACCATTTTCTCCCGCATCTCCCACGAGGAGATTGAGATGTTCTTCAAGGGCTGCGGCTGGGAACCCCGCTTTGTCGAGGGAAGCGACCCTAAAGCCATGCACCAGAAGATGTCCGCTGCCCTGGACTGGGCCATCCGAGAGATCCAGCGCATCCAGGAATACGCCCGTACGTCCAACGACGCCGCCCGTCCCCGGTGGCCGATGATCATCCTGCGCTCCCCCAAGGGTTGGACCGGCCCCAAGGAGGTAGACGGCAAACAGGTAGAGGGCAGCTTCCGCGCTCACACGGCGCCTATCCCCATTCACGATGGCAAGCCCGGACGTCTTCAGGAGCTGGAGAACTGGCTGCGCAGCTATAAGCCTGAGGAGCTCTTTGATAAAAACGGGACTTTGATTCCCGAGCTTCAGGAATTCGCCCCCAAAGGGGAACGGCGCATGGGGGCCAACCCTCACGCCAACGGCGGGCTGCTGCTGCGGGACCTGCGGATTCCGGATTTTCGTGAGTATACCCTGGACGTGCCCCAGCCCGGTGCGGTGGATGCGGAAGATATGACCGTTTTAGGCAGCTATGTCCGGGACTTGATGGCCCGAAATTTGAAGGGGCGCAACTTCCGGATTTTTGGCCCCGACGAAACAGCCTCCAATCGCCTGTCTCAGGTTTTCGAGGCGGCCGGCCGCTGCTGGGTCGACGAAATTAATCCAAAGACGGATGAACATCTGTCCCACGACGGGCGGGTCATGGATTCCGCTTTGTCCGAGCATCTGTGTCAGGGCTGGCTGGAGGGCTATCTCCTGACCGGTCGACACGGCTTTCTCAATAGTTACGAGGCCTTTATCCGCATCGTAGACTCCATGGTGTCCCAGCACGCCAAATGGCTGAAGGTATGCCGCCAACTCCCCTGGCGTCAGTCCATCGCCTCGTTGAACTATGTGCTGGCCTCCAACGTATGGCAGCAGGACCACAACGGCTTTACCCACCAGGATCCGGGCTTTTTGGACCACGTTGCCAACAAGAAAGCGGACGTGGTGCGGCTGTATCTCCCCCCCGATGCCAACTGTCTGCTCAGCTGCTTTGACCACTGCATCCAAAGCCGCAATCAAATCAATGTGATGATTGCCTCGAAGCTGCCCCGCCCTCAGTGGCTGAACATGGACGAGGCCATTAAGCACTGTACACACGGGATCGGCATTTGGCAGTGGGCCTCCAACGACCAGGGCTACGAGCCGGACGCCGTGCTGGCCTGCTGCGGCGACACTCCAACTCTGGAAACGCTGGCTGCCGTCACCATCCTGCGCCATTACCTGCCCGATCTGAAGATTCGGGTGGTCAATGTGGTGGATCTGATGAAACTCCAGCCCCACACCGAGCACCCCCACGGTCTCACGGACGAGGATTATGACGCCCTGTTCACCACCAAGTCTCCCATCATCTTCGCCTTCCATGGCTACCCTACGCTGGTTCACGAGCTGACCTATCGCCGGTCCAACAAAAAGCTCCACGTCAGAGGGTATAAGGAAGAGGGCACCATCACCACACCCTTCGACATGCGGGTACGCAACGACATTGACCGGTTCCACCTGGTCATGGACACGGTAAAGCGCCTTCCCCA
>JBFWME010000056.1:0-16086 GCA_050251755.1 Lawsonibacter sp.
AGAAAGATGCGAAACTGACTTATCTGGATACCTTAACTTCCGCGGATGACACTGGCTATTGGAAATGGAATGCGGAGACCAAAGCCTTTGAACAAGTGGCCTGCGAGGATGCTCATCTGAGAGTTCAGGTAGACAACGTGATTCACAGTGGCGGCACGAAATATCATGCGCTGGAGGCCAGAGTCGATGGAATCGGAATTTCCTCGGATTCCAAATGGATGTATGACATCGCGGGCGGCGACTCCATCGATCTGGTGGCCACGGCGCACCATCAGGCAGTCAACCCTGATAAGCTGGGAGATGGGCTGACCATTGTGGCCTCGTCCGCAGATGGGATTGTGGAAGGCATCGAGCATCAGGGCAGCCTGTTTGCGCTGGCGGTTCAGTTCCATCCCGAGCGGGATGCCCTGAAGGATACCTATGGCGTTGGTGTGGATCAGGACAAGTGCAACGCGTTCCTGGGTGCGCTGGTCAAGTATGCCGGAATTTATGATGACAGACAGGATCAGACTTCGTATGACGATGGAGATGATGATGGAGATGTCGTACCCAGCAGCGGCTCCGGCGGGAACTTTGTCGATGTGAATGAAGATGCATGGTATAGGGCTGCCGTAAACTATGTCTACGAAAAAGGGTTGATGAGCGGTATGGGAAACGATTCCTTCTCTCCGGATACCACTCTGACTCGCGCCATGCTTGCACAAATGCTTTTTAAACTGGGCGGCGAACAAGATGGCGGTAACTCTTCTTTCGTGGATGTAGATTCCAACGCTTGGTACGCGGTGGCGGTAAATTGGGCAGCGGCCAAGGGCATTGTCTCCGGAGTGGGTGGCGGAAAGTTTGCACCCGAAGCACCCATTACCAGGGAGCAGTTGGCTGTCATGCTGTGGAACTATGCCGGAACACCGGCCGCGGACAGCGATCTTTTGAGTGACTTTACGGATGTCGGAGAGGCCAATGATTACGCTGTGCAGGCGCTTGCCTGGGCGGTGGAAAACGGAATTATTTCGGGGCAGGGCAATGGAATGCTGGCACCTGGTAGCCAAGCTACCCGTGCGCAGGTGGCTCAGATGTTTATGAGCTACTTGGAAAAACAGCGCTGATGTGACTGGGGCAGCTTTTGAATAAAAGGCATTCCTTTGATTCAGGTACCTGTATTTGAGAGATGAACGGTGTGGATTTGATCGACAGACGGGGAGCCTTTTGCTATGATGCCGAGCTGGTTTATGCTGGATCAAAAATAAAGTTCTACAGATTGTAAAATAGTTGAGGCGATAAGACCGAACGGCTGGTCAACATGCCACTTGTTTTCCCTGTAGTGCTGTGCTATAATCCGTGGAAAGGTGGCAAAACCGACCTCGGTGAGGCAGGAAGGCATCCAATGTAGGATGAAAGCCACCTGTTGCCTGGAATGACATAAAGGCATAAATTTATATGAAGAAAAACAGGCACAGTGAGGTACCGATTCTTTGCTGTGCCTGTTTTTGTTTGCCTTCCAGTGAAGAACCGGACATGAACGAGGAGGGATTAAAAAACATCTTTGTATTTTATGGCAGAGGAGGGATGATCGGGAAAAGGACAGGATAGAAAGAAACAAAATGGAGTGAATTCGTGCCAAAAAAAGACTATTTCAGTCATAATAGCAAAGAATTTCATCGAGGAAATGCATTGGTTTGTGCAAAAAAATGCAGGTAGGGAAAAACGTATTGCTTTTCCAAGAGAACTATAATATAATGAATTTGCAAGTAAGCTTGTAATGCACCTTGCAAATCGAATCACAAATTGGAGGAATAAAAACATGAAGAAGAAACTGGCTCTCGCATTGGCTGCTGTTATGCTTATGAGCATGGCGCTAACTTCTTGCGGTAATAAGACTTCCAGTACTCCCTCGGGTTCCGGCTCTTCCAGCTCCGCTGCTAGCTCCACACCTTCCGGCGAAAAGTTGGATATTACTCTGGCGACCGGCTCTACAAGCGCCAACTACTACGCCATTGGCGGCGTATTGGCTACTGTCCTAAATCCAGTGCTTACCGAGTCCAATATTACGGTTACATCCACGGGTGCATCCAAGGCAAATGTTCAGTTGCTGCAGGACAAAGAAGCTAATTTTGCGATCCTCCAGAACGATGTAGCTTATTATGCCAGCACCGGTACCGATCTGTTTGAGGGCGAAACTCCTTACCAGGATTGGGGCGCCCTGTGTACAATGTACAATGAGGTCGTACAGGTGTTCACCCTGGATCCCAGCATCACGTCGTTTAGTGATTTGAAAGGAAAAACCGTTTCCGTGGGTGCTGCGGGTTCCGGCGACAACTTTGCCGCTTCCCAGATTTTTGCTGAGTATGGTATGACCTTTGATGATGTGAATGCCGTGTATCAGTCCTACAGTGATTCCGCCGAGGGTATGAAGGATGGCAAGATTGATGCCGCTTTCTGTGTATCCGGCGCTCCCACCACGGCTCTGGTCGATTTGGCTGCTACGGCCAACAAGCCGCTGAACATCATCTCCCTGGAAGATGAGCACATTGATGGCCTGATGGCAAATTACCCCTTCTATGCGAAGACCGTAATTCCCGCCGGTACCTATGACGGACTGGACCGCGATACGACCACTGTCAGCATCCGTGCAATGCTTGTTGCCCGCAATGATGTGCCTGAGGATGTGGTCTATGAGTTCATGACTGCTATGTTTGATAACCTGTCCGAGCTGCAGGCCGGTCATGCTAAGTTTGCCAATCTGTCTCTGGAGACCGCGACCGACGGCGTCAGCATTGCCTACCATGCCGGTGCCGCAAAGTTCTTCGCCGAGAATGGCGTGACCGTTGGTTGATGAACGGTGAAAAGACTAGTGCTTTGTGAATAAGAAAAAGAACAAAGTAAGAGTAGCTGCGGCTGCAATAGCCTGTCTGGCTATTGCAGCCGCAGCTTTCTTCCTCAATTTTGGGGGTTGGCTTGTTTTAAGCAATGGAGATACTGGACAGGAATATGCCCGGTATTGGCTGAAACAGGGAGAAGAATTTTCCATTACCTTCATTCATTCGGTAAATAAAACTCCAGTGACCGACTGCTATGATGTGGATCGAGGCGGAGAAATTTACCTGAGAAAGACCGTTTATTATGACTTTGGTGCGGGTGTGCCGTTTGACTTAAATGAGGGCGAATCGCTCTCGTACGCGGAAGACGGAGCAATGGTAATCTCCGGAATTGACCGAAAGATTCCTGATTTCTATATTTTTGTAGGTACAGTATCCGATCATACCCTTTCAATTGGAGAAAAGGAGATCAGTTTGAGAGATCTGTGCGGGAGAAATACAAAAGTGCATATTACTTATAAGTCCCCTGGATTTTAAAGTTGGCAGAAAATTTTTTAGATAGGATAAAGAAGCAATATGCTTGTGTTTTGGCTGAGAACAAGGACCGAGGAGGGTGTGATGGTCACGAACAGCCGGATGCGGCCAAGAAAGCAAGGTTTGAGTAGAGCTTCTTTCAATTTGCAATCATTTTTTTAGAAGGAGGCATTTCTGTGGGAGATCTGGAGAAGAAGCCAGTCCATACTGCACCGGAAGAAGAAAATCGTGACGTACAGGCCGATGTGGACGAAATCATGAAAAAATACGATCGTGAGTCAAACATTCGTATTTGGGAGGGAATTCCAAAGAAGCTTGTCCACTATTGCTTGGCAGCGTTCAGTTTGTTTCTCATGTGGATGAATTTGTTTGCGAACTGGAGCGAGACCGTGCGTCGCCCCCTTTTTCTTGGGATTGTAATCCTGTTCGTTTTTATTGTTTTCCCAAGAAAAAAAGGCGGTATCCAGAAGGCAAATCATATTCCGTGGTATGACCTTATTTTGGCAATTGTTGGTTCCGGCGCTTTTTTTTATTTCGTAATCAACGAAAAAAGTCTAATGATGCGGGCGACCCGGATTACTCAAGTAGAGATTGTTTTGGGTATTCTTGGGGCTTTGATTCTGTTTGAGTGTTGCCGCCGTGTGGTTGGCTTACCGATCCTGATCGTTGCGTCCTGCTTCATTTTGTATGCTTTTTACACGGGGAAGACCTTGAAGCGTGTGGTGTATGACCTGTTCTATACCACAAATGGGATCATCGGCACCCCGATTGGTGTTTGCTCTACTTACATTGCCCTGTTTATTATCTTTGGCGCATTCCTAGAGGCAACGGGAATTAGTAATTTCTTTATTTCCTGCGCCAATGCGTTGGCGGGCGCGGCCACTGGAGGCCCTGCCAAAGTGGCGGTCATCTCCAGCGCACTGTGCGGCATGGTGTCCGGTTCTTCGGTAGGAAATACCGTGACAACCGGTTCTGTTACCATTCCGATGATGAAACGCACTGGATATCCGCCGCAGTTTGCCGGAGCAGTGGAAGCGGCTTCTTCAACAGGTGGGCAGATTATGCCGCCGATTATGGGTGCAGCTGCCTTCTTAATGGCTGAAATGGTCGGCGTTCCATACAGCGACATCGTAGTTCGAGCAATCCTTCCCGCAATTCTATACTTTACTGGAATTTTTCTCCAGGTTCATTTGAGAGCCAAGCGGCTGGGGCTGAAGGGGATTCCGCGTGAGCAGCTGCCCAAGCTGAAAAAATTGATGCCAAAAGTTTATCTGCTCATCCCGCTGGTTGTTTTGGTTGCGATGATCATGAATGGCCGTACCATGGCCCGCTCCGCGATTATTGCCACCGGACTGTGTATTGTGGTCAGTCTGTTTAACAAGGACAATCGGATGACTGTGGACGGTTTCTTTACTGCGTTAGAGACCGGTGCCCGCAATTGCCTGTCAATTGGTATTGCTTGCGGCGTGGCCGGAATTATTGCCGGAGTGGTTACTCTGACCGGTTTGGGCCAGATCTTTATCTCTGCCATCGTGAGCGTTGCCAATGGTCAATTGATTATTGCTCTGTTTTTCACGATGATTACTTGCATTATTCTGGGCATGGGTGTTCCCACTACCGCCAACTATATCATTATGGCGACTACTTGTGCGCCCATTTTGATTACCGGTATGCAGATGCACCCAATTGCGGCAAATATGTTCGTATTTTATTTTGGCATTGTGGCGGATATTACGCCTCCTGTGGCTCTGGCCGCCTATGCGGGATCTGCGATTGCAAAGGCCAATCCCATGCAGACGGCTTTCCAGGCGACCCGCCTGGCAATTGCTGCATTCCTGATCCCTTATATCTTTGCATTGAATCCGGCTATGTTGTTTATTGATACGAATGTCATCCAGGTCATTCAGGTCATTATTACCAGCTTTATTGGTATGGCTGGCGTGGCGGCTGGTGTTGAGGGCTATTTGGTAAACAATATGAATGCGCTCGAACGCATTCTTGTGGCTGCTGGCGGCTTAATGATGCTGTATCCGGGCACATTTACTGATTTGATTGGTATTGTTCTGGTGGTAGCCGTGGGCGTGTTCCAGTTTTTAAACAAAAAACAAGGTTTAAAGGCGTGAGACAAAAGGAAGCAAGAGCGAGGCGTCGATCAAGAGCGCAGCTTTTCGCACAGTGTAACTAAGAAGAAAGCCCGGCCAACGCCGGGCTTTTTTCTATTATGAAGGGAAACGAGGTAAGGTTTATTTCGTCAAATGTCAGGTTAAAGTGTTGGTCAGGATTGGCGCCCTGAAGCGGCTGAAGTTACATCTGCCCTACAGAAACAAAGCTGCATATATGCAGAGCCCCGGAATCCTCAAGCTGAGGATTCCGGGGCTCTTAGGTTTAGTCAGAATATAGGGGGAGATATGGGGCCGTTGTTTTCGGGAGACTTCTGCCATTTATCAAGCAAAAAGCCGGAAAGAAGGAACTATCCGCTGCAGCGTTCCACCAGAGTCCAGGGGACAAGTTCCGAATCGCACGGCTCCCCATTCATGAGCTTGACAAGCTTTTCTGCGGCGGTTCCGCCCACGTTTCGGTCCCCGTGGGAAAGGGAGGTCAAAGGAACGGCGCAAAACTCGCTGTACTGGCTATTATCGAAGCTGACCACAGCCACATCCTCTGGGACGCGAACTCCCTTTTGAAGCAGGAGGGAGACCAGATGGTTGGCGATTTCGTCGTTGTAGCATACGACTGCGGAGCAACCGTTGATGGTGTTCATTAAATCAAAGGGACAATTTTTTGACATGAGGAGCTCTTTCAGCTCCGTATGATACCAGAAGATATGGCTGTCATCGACCGGAAGCCCGGCGTCTCGCAGCGCAGTGGCAAAGCCGGCATATCGGCCATGCCCCTGGATGTCGTCACTTTTGAAAATACCCGCAATGCTTGTGTGACCCTTGCGCACCAGATGCTCTACCAGCTGTCGGCCGCCGCCCTCGTTGTCGTCCAGCACAGCCGGAGGGCCCTTCAGCTCAGCGTAATTGCCATGGATAAAGACCAGCGGGATTCCCCGATCCATCAGCTGACGGTAGAGATCCAGGTTGGGGTTGAAAAGAGCGGTTTTCGTACCCTCTACCAAAATACCGTCTACTGACTGATGTAGAAGCGACTGAAGGATTTTTCGTTCGGTAAGCACCTGGTTTTGGGTGGCAAACAGAAGCGGAGAACAGTTGTTGCTTGATAGCACGTTCTCCACCTCCCGAAGCATGGAGGGGAAAATATAGTGGCTGATATAGGAGGCAATCACGGCGACAAAGCGCTGAGAGTTGGCGTGAAGTTGATGCTGCTCAACCAGGCGGGAGCCGCTGCCTTGACGGCGAACAATCAGCCCGTCTTTTACCAGCAGAGAAAGGGCCTGACGTACCGTCTGACGGCTGGCATGAAAGAACGTGGAAAGAACCTGCTCTGTGGGAAGAACTTTGACTTCATCGAATTCGCCGGATAAAATTCGGGTCTTCAGCGTGTCTGCGATCTCCTGGTATTTTGTGGCCAAAGGACCAACACCTCCTGAACGCGTATCTCCCGGCTGCGCGTGGGGCGCGCCCGAGATGGGGCGATTTGTTTACAGACTTATTATAGACAAGTTCGGGAGCATATTGCAAGAGAAAATTGAAATTTGTATTAAAATATTTGGAAAAACGACAGGACAAATTTTTAAAACGTATTTTGTCAGAACATGTCGAAAAGGAACGAAAAAAGAGATTTTTATAGACCTATAAGGATAACATAGGGAAAATGGAATGTAAACACGAAATATCAACTGAATTTTTATATGAAATTGTTTATTTTAACGAAAGAAATACATTCTCGTGAGGCCGAACTCCTAAAAAAATATTGAAAGAATATTCGCAAATTTAGCAAAAATAAGCCATAAATTAAATATTAATGCATAAAAAACAAATTTGTATAAGCTCTCACTTGGGAAAAATATAAATTTGTATTGTTATTTGTGTAGAAAATAAATTTATACTGTACAAATTGTTGACGTGTGAAGTCACAAGCGGTATACTTTGAAATAAGAAGACCGACGGACCGTCCACATGGGCCTGAGGTCAAGCGAAAATCCAAAAGAGGTCGAGCAAAAACCAAAAAATGAGTTAGGAGAAGATGAAAATGAAAAAAGCAATGGCACTGGTTCTTGCACTTGCCCTAAGTCTTTCCTTGACCGCCTGCGGAGGTGGAAGCGGAAGCGGAAGCGGAGGGAGTACCTCTTCTGCAGCACCTACCGGTAATACATCGGCATCCTCTTCGGCGGCGGAGCAGACGGGGGCCGGAATGAAAATTGGCCTGGCGATGCCCACCCAGTCCTCCGAGCGCTGGATCAACGACGGCAGCAACATGAAGCAGCAATTGGAGGCCCTTGGCTATGAGGTGGTTCTTCAGTATGCCGAGGACGACGTTCAGACGCAGGTTTCTCAGATTGAGAACATGATTGCACAGAATGTGAACTGTCTGGTCATCGCGGCGATAGACTCCGGCGCGCTGACCGGTGTAGAGGCCCAAGCCAAGGATGCCGGAATCCCGATCATCGCCTATGACCGGCTGCTGATGGATACCGACGCCGTGTCTTACTACGCCTCGTTTGATAACGAAGGCGTGGGCACCGCCATTGCCGACTATATTGTAAAGGCCAAACAGTTGGAAACCGCTCAGGCGGAAGGCCGTTCCTACACCATTGAGTTCTTTATGGGTTCTCCCGATGACAACAACGCCGTTCTGCTCCACCGTGGTATTATGAAGGTTCTGCAGCCCTATTTGGACAACGGCGTTCTGGTCTGTAAGACCGGCCGCACCGAGTTTGAAGACACCTGCATCCTCCGCTGGTCGCAGGAGACTGCCCAGCAGTGGTGTGAGAACTATCTGGCTGCTGAGTACGCCAGCGAGAAACTGGACATCGCCTGCTCCGCGTTTGACGGCTTTGCTTACGGCATTCGCGCTGCTCTGGAGGGCGCCGGCTACACCGTCGGCGAAGATTGGCCCCTGATCACCGGGCAGGATGCCGAGCTGATGGCTGTGAAGAACATCATTTCCGGGCACCAGACCATGTCCATCTATAAGGATACCCGCCTGCTGGCCGAGAAGTGCGTGACCATGGTCAACGCTGTGCTTACCGGCTCTGAGCCAGAGATCAACGATACCACTACTTATAATAACAATGTCATCACCGTGCCGTCTTATCTGTGTACTCCCGTGGCAGTGGACAAGGACAATTACAAAGAAGTCATCCTTGACGGCGGTTACTATACCGAGGCCCAGTTGGCCGGTTAATCAAAAAACACAAACGAAATCCAACACGCTCAGACAGGCGGCGGCTGCGGCCGCTGCCTGTTTCTGACCGCGGAAAGCGGCTGCGGCGGAGAAGAGCCGGCGGGAGGGCCATAGTTCCGCTGAGCTCCAGGACAGGAGGAGTTGAAAAATGCCTGACTACATTCTGGAAATGAACCATATCACAAAGGATTTTTCCGGTGTAAAAGCCCTGGATGACGTCAATTTGAGGGTCGCCAGGGGGGAGATTATGGCAATCTGCGGCGAGAACGGAGCGGGAAAATCCACATTGATGAATGTACTCTCCGGAATTTATCCGTATGGTGCATATTCGGGGGAGATTATTTATAATCAGGAACCGTGCCGCTTCCATAGCATCAAAGACAGCGAGGCTAAGGGGATCGTGATTATCCATCAAGAGCTTGCGCTAAGTCCTTACCTCTCAATCGCGGAAAACGTCTTTATTGGAAATGAGCAGACAAAAGGCAGAGGCGTGATTGACTGGACTGAGACACGCAGACGTGCAAAGGAGCTGCTGGCCAGGGTCGGATTGCCCGGGGAGAACGTCAATATTCCGGTCAACAGTCTGGGCGTAGGGAAGCAGCAGCTGATTGAAATTGCCAAGGCTTTGGGCAAAAAGGCCGATCTGCTCATCCTGGATGAGCCGACCGCCGCGCTGAACGATCGGGAAAGCCAGCAGCTGCTGGATTTAATGCTTCAGCTCAAGGAGCAGGGGATTACCTGCATCATGATCTCTCACAAGCTCAACGAGATTAGTTATGTGGCTGACTCCATTACCATCATCCGAGATGGGAAAACAATCGAGACCTTGCAAAAAGGACAAGATGATTTTTCCGAGGAGCGCATTATTAAAGGAATGGTGGGCCGGGAACTGACCAATCGCTATCCAAAGCGGGAAAATTGTCCAATTGGGGATGTGATTTTCGAGCTGAAGAACTGGACGGTCTATCACCCGGATGATGCGGAGCGCAAAGTGCTGAACAACATCAATCTCTATGTCCGGTCCGGCGAGGTGGTTGGGCTGGCGGGACTGATGGGAGCCGGACGCACCGAGCTGGGCATGAGCCTGTTTGGCCACTCTTATGGACAAAAGATCACCGGACAGCAGTTTATCAATGGGAAGGAGATACACCTGAAGACGGTTCGGGATGCCATTAATTGTAAGCTGGCCTATGTCTCGGAGGATCGAAAAACCTATGGACTGGTGTTGATTGACAGTATCAAGTTTAACATGACCCTGGCCGCTCTTCGAAACTTCTTCTCCAACCGGGGTGTGGTTGACCAAAATGAAGAGGCGATCAGAGCGGAGGAGTACCGCAAACGCATCAATGTCAAGACAAATTCCGTGAATCAGGAGGTGGGATCCCTGTCGGGCGGCAACCAGCAAAAGGTTGTGCTGGCCAAATGGATGCTCACTCAGCCGGATATCCTGATCCTGGATGAACCGACCCGGGGAATCGACGTGGGCGCGAAATACGAAATCTACAGTATCATCAATGAGCTGGCCAGGGCCGGGAAGGCAATTATCGTCATTTCCTCAGAAATGCCCGAGATCATTGGCACCTGCGACCGTACTTATATACTCAATGACGGGGAAGTGGCCGGGGAGCTCTGTGGAGAAGAGATGACACAGGAAGCCATCATGGCCCGTATTATGGCACACAACAGAAAGGTAGCGGTGTAAATGGGACAGAGAAACGCGACTTTGGCCGAACCGAAGCAGAGAAGCCTGAATTGGAAACAGGCCAACCTGAGCATGAAGAAATATGGCATGGTACTGGCGCTGATTGCGGTCTATTTGATTTTTGCCTTTTTGACAAAGGGCTCAAACTTAACCCCCATGAACATCAACAACCTGATCATGCAGAACGGCTATGTGGTAATCCTGGCGGTGGGCATGCTTCTGTGTGTTCTGACCGGAAACATCGACTTGGGCGTTGGCTCTGTGGTAGCCTCCTGCGGAGCCGTGGCCGGCACATTGATTGTGGATTTTCATATGAGTTCTCCTATGGCGGCTCTTGCGGCCCTTGCAGTGGGCCTTCTGTTCGGGATCTTTGTGGGCTTTTTTGTCTCAAAGCTAGCGATTCCGCCGTTTATCGTCACGCTGGCTACCATGCTCATTGGCCGCGGCGTCTGCTATGTAATCCTCCGGTCTCAGACCAAAGGACCGCTTCCCGCAGACTATACTTGGATTGGAAGCGGCTTTCTTCCGACCATTCCGGTTGCGCAGGGCACTTCGTTTGGCGGAACGCAGGGCGTGGACCTAATCAGCCTGCTGGTGGCCGTGGTGATCAGCGTACTGATTGTCCTATTTGAGATGAAGTCCGTCATCACCGCGAAAAAACATGGACTGCCCGTAGCGCCCACCTGGCAGCTGATTGCAAAGGATGTTGTCATCATTGGCATCGTACTCTTCTTTTTCTATAAGCTGAGCTGCTACAAAGGAATTCCTGTTGTGCTGATTCTGATGGCAATTCTGGTTGGAATTTACCAGTTTATTACCACGCGAACGGTTGCGGGTCGGCAGATTTATGCCATGGGCGGCAACGCGAAGGCCGCGCGTCTGTCCGGCATTAATACGGACAAGGTGTTCTTCTGGGTGTATGTGAATATGGGACTGCTGTGCGGCGTGGCCGGCATTGTCCTCTCTGCCCGGAATGCTTCCGCCACCCCAAAAGCCGGCGACGGATTTGAAATGGACGCCATCGCATCCTGTTACATTGGCGGCGCCGCCACCTCCGGCGGCGTAGGCACAGTTATTGGTGCGGTAGTCGGAGCGTTTATCATGGGAATTTTGAACAACGGTATGTCTCTGGCCGGCTACGATACCAACGTACAGAAGATTGTCAAGGGCTGTGTTCTGCTGGGAGCCGTCACGGTGGACCTGCTCTCCAAACGCAAGAAGGGCTGACAGGAACAAAAAATCCTGGCGGGGAAGGGAGATCTTTATGAGCAAAAAGCAGACGCGGAAACACATCCCGCAGCTGACACTCATTTTGCGCTCGGTGGGAGGAGCCTATCTGCTCTATCTCGCTTGGAGCCTTCGACAAGCGGCCTTTTCCGACGGAAAGATAGGTTACCTGGCAGCGCTGATTGTGTTTGCGCTGGTGGGGGCGGCTTTGTTGGCACATTCCGTGCGCCTGTTGGCAAAAGGGGAGTTTCTCCGCCCGTGGGAGCTTCCGGAAGACGACGGAGAAGAGGAGAACATGCATGAATCAGACTGAGATACGCAAGGCTCTGGAGGGGGGAGACACCTACCTGGGTATTGAGCTGGGCTCCACTCGCATCAAGGGGGTGCTCATCGGTCCGGACTATGTCCCCATTGCAGCGGGCGCCCACGACTGGGAGAATCAATATGTAGACAAAATCTGGACCTACTCCTTGGAACAGGTGTGGAGCGGACTGCAGGACTGTTACCGGAAGCTGGCCCAAGAGGTGGAGACGCGATATGGGCTTCCGCTGAAGCGAGTGGGGGC
This sequence comes from Lawsonibacter sp., assembly GCA_050251755.1. Classification (GTDB taxonomy): domain Bacteria; phylum Bacillota; class Clostridia; order Oscillospirales; family Oscillospiraceae; genus Lawsonibacter. Next base: position 12,152 of record JBFWME010000056.1, read on the forward strand.
GATGGGTGTTTCCGGCATGATGCACGGGTATCTGCCCTTTGACCGGCAGGGAGAGCTGTTAACCCCCTTCCGTACCTGGCGCAACACCATGACAGGTGCGGCCGCAGCGGAACTGACCAGGTTGTTTGCCTTTAACATTCCGCAGAGATGGTCTGTGGCCCACTTTTATCAGGCCGTGCTGAATGGGGAGTCCCATGTGAAAGAGGTATCCTTCCTCACTACGCTGGCCGGCTATGTCCACTGGAAGTTGACCGGAGAGCGGGTACTCGGAGTAGGAGAGGCCAGCGGGATGTTCCCCATTGACAGTTCCAATTGTACTTATGACGAACGGATGGCCCGACAATTTGAGGGTTTATTGGAACAGAACGGGCTGTCGGTCAAACTGGAAACGCTGCTGCCGAAGGTAATGCCTGCCGGGATGGTGGCGGGGACGCTGACCGCAGAAGGCGCGCTGCGGCTGGATCCGTCCGGAATGCTGGAGCCCGGAGCTGTACTGTGTCCCCCGGAGGGAGATGCCGGAACCGGTATGGTGGCAACCAACGCGGTTGCCCCCCGGACGGGAAACGTATCCGCCGGCACGTCTGCCTTTGCCGTGATTGTGTTGGAAAAGCCCTTGACTCAGGTGCATGAAGAGATTGATTTGGTCACCACACCCGAAGGAAGCCCCGTGGCCATGGTTCACTGCAACAACTGCACCAACGAGATCAATGCCTGGGCTGGGATGCTGGGTGAGTTTTTAAATGCTGTAGGGGTAGAACCCAACATGAATCGGGTGTATGAAGCCATGTTCCGCCAGGCGCTGGAAGGAGAACCGGATGGAGGAGGGCTGCTGCTGTATAACTACCTTTCGGGAGAGACGATCACAAAGATGGAAACAGGCTGTCCGCTGCTGGTCCGTACGCCGGACGCCCGATTTACCTTTTCCAACCTGATGCGAACCCAGCTCTATTCCGCTTTGGCAACCCTTCGGATCGGAATGGATCTTCTGTCCGAGGAGGGGGTCGCCATGGATTGCCTGATGGGGCACGGCGGTTTTTTCAAGACACCCCAGGCGGGGCAGAGAATCATGGCTGCCGCTGCCGGCGTGCCTGTCTCTGTGCTGGAGACGGCGGGAGAAGGAGGGCCATGGGGAATGGCCTTGCTGGCCGCCTTCTTAAAGAAACGTGGGGAGGGGGAGACCTTGCGCGAATATCTGCGCGATCGGGTCTTTTTGGAACAGTCCGGCTCCCGTGTAGATCCGGATCCGGCGGAGATGGCCGGCTTTGCGGAGTTCCTCCGCCGCTATGGAAGTGGACTGCCCATTGAACGGACAGCTGTTTCCGCGTTGAATTGAATGGAAATGGAAAGGTTGAGAACCCGATGGAAATGAAACAGTATGAGTTCTGGTTTATTGTGGGCAGCCAGTATCTGTACGGCACTGAGGTGTTGAAAACGGTGGCAGCCCGGGCGTCGGAAATGGCCGAACGGATCAATGCCTCCGCGCTGATCCCGTGTAAACTGGTTTATAAAGCCACCATAAAAACCGATGAAGAAGCGGTCCAACTGATCAAGCAGGCCAATTTCGATGACCATTGCTGCGGTATTGTCACATGGTGCCACACCTTTTCGCCCAGCAAGATGTGGATCAACGGACTGAATCTTCTGCAAAAGCCCTGGTGCCACTTTGCAACTCAATATAACCGTGAGATCCCCAACGAAGAGATCGACATGGATTTTATGAATCTGAACCAGTCTGCACATGGCGACCGGGAACACGGGTTTATTGGCGCCAGGATGCGGCTGCCCCGGAAAATTGTCATGGGATACTGGCAGGACGAAGAGCCTCTGGCCGAGCTTGGCGTGTGGATGCGCGCTGCCGTGGGAGCCGTGGAAAGCCGAAAGCTGAAGGTCTGCCGGTTCGGAGATAACATGCGCAATGTGGCGGTCACCGAAGGGGATAAGGTAGGGGTTCAGATGCAGCTGGGCTGGCAGGTGAACACCTGGGCCGTAGGAGATCTGGTGTCTGAGCTGCACGAGGTCACAGAACAGGAAATTGACGCGCGAATGGCCGAATATGAGCAACAGTATGTGATGGCCACCGACAAGTTGGACAACGTGCGCTACCAGGCGCGGGAGGAAATTGCCATCCAGCGTTTTCTGGATCGGGTTGGGGCGAAGGCGTTTACCAATACCTTTGAGGACCTGTATGGCATGGAGCAGCTGCCGGGACTGGCAACGCAGTGTCTGTTGGGGAAGGGCTATGGCTACGGTGGAGAAGGCGACTGGAAGGTGGCAGCCATGACCTATCTCATCAAAGCCATGACGAATGGGATGCAGGGTGGCTCGGCCTTTATGGAGGACTATAACTACCACTTCAAGAAGGGCGAGGAGTACTCTCTGGGTGCCCATATGCTGGAAGTTTGTCCCACTCTGGCCGCACCGGAGAAAAAGCCCCGTATTGAGACCCATCACTTAGGGATCGGCATGAATGAGAAGGACCCGGCCAGACTGGTCTTTGAAGGCGCTGCGGGGAAGGGTGTGGTCGTGTCCCTGGTGGATATGGGAGGCCGCCTGCGTCTGATCGTTCAGGAGATTGAGGCGGTAAAGCCGATTATGGAGATGCCAAATCTTCCGGTGGCACGGGTGATGTGGCGGGCTCTGCCCGATCTGCGGACCGGTGCCAAGTGCTGGATTTTGGCCGGCGGCGCACACCATACAGTGCTGTCCTATGCTGCAACGCCGGAATTATTGGAGAACTGGGCGGAAATTATGGGGATCGAGTTTGTTTATATTGGCAAGGATACGGTCTTTGAGACACTCAAACAGCAGCTTTTCCTTGCGGATATGGCATGGAAGCTAAAGGCGTAAAATACAAGGCAAAGAACTGGGCTTGAAGGAAACGAGGTTAGAAGCATGCTGGAAGAACTCAAACAAAAGGTGCTCGAAGCCAATCTCATGCTACCCAGGAACCAATTGGTCACCTTTACCTGGGGAAATGTGTCCGGGATTGACCGGGAACAGGGACTGATGGTCATCAAGCCATCCGGCGTGGAGTATGACTCCATGACGGCGGAAGATATGGTTGTGGTGGACCTAAAAAGCGGAAAGCGGGTGGAGGGACGGTGGAATCCATCCAGTGACACGGATACCCATCTGGTTTTGTATACCGCGTTTCCGTCCCTGGGAGGGATTGTGCATACCCATAGCAGGTGGGTCACTGTGTTTGCCCAGGCCGGACGTGGAATCTCTGCCATGGGAACCACACAAGGGGATTATTTTTATGGAGAGATCCCCTGCACCCGGAATATGACGCCTAAGGAGATTGCGGGAGACTATGAGCTTGAGACGGGAAATGTCATTGTTGAGACCTTCCGCGGCATAAATCCCATGTGTATTCCCGGCGTTCTGGTTCACAGTCACGGCCCGTTTGCTTGGGGGGAGGATCCATACAGCGCGGTCCATAACGCGGTGGTGATGGAGGAGGTGGCCTTTATGAACTGGCATGCCGTGATGCTGGCCCCGGGAAAAGGCCCCATGCAAAAGGAATTGCTTGACAAACATTACCTGCGCAAACATGGTCCAGACGCCTATTATGGGCAAGCGCATGGAAACGAAGCATAACCAAAAGCCGGGGCATTTGCCCCGGCTTTTGGTTATGCTTATGAAAGAAATCATGTGATACGAACCGGGATAGCCATCTTCTCATAAGCAGCATCCTCGCTATTTTTGCAAAAAAACAAAAAAACTTCTGATTGGAGATTGACAAATATTTATGTTTCTGATAAGATATCACTTGCGCTGAATAAGATGTCGAATTCGGTGCGCGTTATTTGGGGGTATAGCTCGGCTGGGAGCCCAACACAAGCATGTAACAACCCCCGCTTTTGAAAACTGAATATTGAAGCAATTTGCTTATAAGCAGTTCTCCGCATTTGGGGGTATAGCTCAGCTGGGAG
>JBFWME010000057.1:0-13573 GCA_050251755.1 Lawsonibacter sp.
CCACATTGTGCAAGCAAAAAAAATATTGCACCGAAAAGCCCGGAAACCGCACGGTTTCCGGGCTTTTTCGTGCCCTTTTTTCAGGTGCAACCCAGCCTGCGGAAACTGTGTCGGAGTATATGAAGCTCTTGGATGCGGCTCCGCTTCTCAAGGTGCAGGGACAGGATGAGGAGTACAGACTGTTGGCAGCGTTCAACGGCGTTGTCCTTGCCGGTCATCCCACCCGTCTTGGTGTTCAGTTCGTTACATGGGATTGGGACTATGGCCACACTGGCGTATCTCAGGGTCATTATATGTCGAACCATTACGAAGCAGCAGGACGGCAAGCTGGACCGTTGGCAATTATGAAGGCGCATATCCTCATATCGGTGAAGCTATCTTCTGCCTGCGAGCAGAACAGCAGTATCTTGGCATCAATGAGGCGTTCCAAGCAGCCTGTCAGTTGGGCGGGACTTTTTTATTGACAATATATGATTAACGGTTTATTATAAAAAACAATACAATAAGTATATTTATTCTTCTAGTACAAGGGCGTGCACATAAATATGTGCACGCCTTTTTAAATTTAAGAAAAGGAGGCCTTTGTTATCTATGTTCAATTCTTCTAATTCTCTGAAATTGTCGGTCTATGAAGCCATGCGCGCCAGCATCATATCAGGTCATATTCCTCTTAGCTCGCGTATTATCGAAATGGAGTACACTAGCCTGTTCAACGTCAGCCGCACACCTGTCCGTTATGCTATTCAGCGATTAACACGGGAAGGCTTTCTTGAAGTGATGCCGCAGGGCGGAACATACGTCACACTTCCATTATTGCGAGATCTAGAAGAATATAGTAGAATTCAGGACGCATTTTATGACTTAATCATCAAACACGCCGTAGAGAACATCACGGATAAAGAAATCGAGAAACTAGGCTACATTATTAACCACATCAGGCAGCTGCTTGAATACGAGACTTTCATTTCCAATTACCCCCAATTATCCGAATTATGCGGTCAGTTCCATGACCGCATTGTTGAAATCGCCAATCAGCCGGGGCTGGCCGCTATGCGGAGTGATCTGCCTGATTACTGGCACATTCTCTGCATCAATCCCTATCTTGATAAAAATATACTCTACCAGTCTTTTTGTGAGCACGCTGTTATTTTTGATGCGCTGCGCAATAGGAATATGGCCAGAACGCGCGAACTGCACCATCAACATATTGTAAACAGCACAAACAACCGTAAACTGGCCTATATCCGTTTGCTCGCGAAATTCAATCCCTCGCAGCGCTGTCCCTATATTTGATCGCAGTCACTCCTGCCCATTTGAAGCAAATGGGCATATATGCAGCGCTGATGCGGCGAGCCTTTTAACTTAATTGCCGCCAAGACCCATATCGAGCACGAGCAGGTCATCCATTACACGGATGACCTGCTCGTGCTCGTTTTCTCTTTGTGAAAATTATGCTGTACAGGAACCGATGATGCTGTCCAGTTCGATTTCCACCAGCTGGGTAGGGCGGTTGAGGGCTGTCGTACCGACCACCGTGCACAGGGGCCGGACATTTTCGAAGAACTCGGAGTATGCACGAAGGCATTCAGGCGCGAGCTTCATATCCCAGCATATACTTTGACACGAATAACTTGGCTTTTGGGGAAACCCGCAGTTTCGATTAGCTTGATCAGCTTCTCCAACACATACCGGGTCCGCAAATAGGCATCGCCTTCACCGCAAACAGTACCATCTGACTGAACAGAGGCGGTGCCTCCAATGTGCACAAAGAGCCCTACCTATTCCTCCAGCGGAGCGCCAGAGGAATAATTTCCCCTCCAAACATCGCACGTCAGTTTACATTAAAAATTAAAACCGGTCATACCGCTTCTCTCTCGTTACAGAGCATTGTCGATTACGGCCTCGCACTCGCATTCAATCAGCTGTGCCGGGCGGTTGAGCGCTGTGATAACCAGCTTGATCAGGGTTGGACGATAGGCGCCGAAAACCTCCCTGAATGCTTTTGAAGCTCCTTCGCTGTTCGCGGTTTCGGTAACAAACATACGGATGCCGATCACGTCGGCAGGCGTTGCCCCGGCTTTCGCCAGCAAGTCGACAAACTTATCAAAGATATATTTGGCCTGCTTATACATATCACCTTCGCCGTAGACTGAACCATCAGGCTGAACAGAGGTGGTGCCTCCAATGCGCACAAAGGGACCCACCTTTACCATACGACTGTAGCCTAGCTTTTCCTCTAAAGGAGCACCGGAGGAATAATTTGTGCGTGTCAGATCCATGTAATGTCATCTCCTAGTTAATTATTATATATTGGCACCATATCGGTCTACATCGAAGATTTGAACCGGTCATACCGTAGCTGGGAAACGTCGATTGTGGTTTCTTTTTCCCCCATTGCAAGTTCAGCGAGGGTCAAACCGGTACCGGGGCAAATACCAAAACCGTGTCCAGTAAAGCCAACACCCAGCACCAGGCCCGGAACTTCTTCCACCGGGCTGACAATGGGCACGTGGTCCACACACATATCAAGCCAGCCCGACCACGTACGGACTATCTTGGCATCGGCAAGCACCGGAAAATATTTTAATATGCCGCGGCAGGTAGCCGGTGCGGTAAGCGGAAAACTATTGAAATTATTTTGCGGCATGATCGCGTCTTCCATCCCGCAGTGGCCGCCAAACACAAATGAGCCGTGATCGGTCTGATGTCCGTAGAAATCCGCCGCTGCCGTCCCCAGCATCTGTGGGAACATCTTCGGCTGTATTTCGGTCACAAGTGCCTCGTCCTGCCTGGGCAAGATCGGCAGGAAAATACCAACCGTTTCGGCGATTGGGCGAGACCACAGCCCCGCCGCCAGAACCACTGCGTCGCTCTGATAGACAGTTCCGTCCTCGGCGATCACTTCCCGGATGCGTCCCTTAATTTTTTTCAGGGCCACAACCTTTACTCCGGTACGGAACCTGGCACCGAGTTCGCGTGCACGCTTGTAAAACGCCAACGTAGTAACCATCGGGTTTGCATGTCCGTCAGTGGGACACCATGAAGCCGCGATGACCATCTCGGACATGTACGGGCAAATCTGGCGTGCCTCGTCGCCGGAGACCATATGGACATCCAATCCGGCAGCGATGCTTGCGGCACACAAATTTTCGAGAATCTTGATATGCTCATCGGTTTTCGCTAGGCGCAGGTTACCTTCTTTATGGTATTCAACATCAACGCCAAGCTCCTCGGAGAGCGTTGGCCACATATGCTCAACGCTGTATATTGCCAACGGGAGTTCCCGCACATCACGCGCCGACTGGCGGACACCTCCGCCGTTGCGGGAAGATCCGCCGTGGCCGATCATATTGGCCTCAAGTACCAGCACGTCAACGCCGCGCTTGCGCAGCTGATAGGCTGTGGAACATCCGATTGCCCCACCGCCGATAACGATGACATCCGCTTTCGTGTTTGTGGTCATTTCTCCATCCCCTTGTCATTACATAACGTACTCATCTCGATGGGGCGTGCGGGAGAACGAGCTGTAGTCGGCTCCAGGCTCACTGGCGGAACCTGAAGCTCTTCGGCTACAACCGCTCGAATCAGCTTGGAACAAGTCTGCCCTTGGCACAAGCCCATCCCCGCCCGCAGAAAACGGCGCACCTCAGTGAGTGTGCGCATACCGTCATGGACAGCACGGCGGATCTCCCCCTTGGTTATCTCTTCGCAACGGCAAATAATCAGATTATCATCCGGCTTTGCAACAAATTCACCGATATCCGCGTTTCGGTCATTCAGATCGAACTTCTTCATATGGCTTCACCCTCCTGTACACGAAAGAAGCGAGCCTTCATGGACATATCCTTCGGAACCCGCATGGTCAACAGTGCTGTATGATCCATTTGCGGGATATACTGCATTTTGACGACCTCGGCGTCGCAGACCGGCTGGCCAGCACGATCGAGTCCCTTGCCCTTTGTACCCTCGCTAGGCAGCGGGCTGAACTCATACGGCAGCGTCACGGTTGCGGTACCGTCACCACAGTCTTCATCAATTAGGAAAATGGCCTGGCCCGGGCAGGAAGCAACACATATGCCGCAGCCGACACACTTTTTATCCGGATCGAGCTCCGGCAGGTCAGAAATGCGGCTTCCTACGCGAATACAGCCAAAGCGGCAGGCATCCTGGCAGGGGTTGCACGGAATATTCTGTGTGCATTCAATGACGGGATGAATCCCACTTTTTCCGGTTGTACCCGCAGCCGAGAACCCGGCAAGCTCATCTTCCGCAATATAGCCTTTTTTCAGCAGGCTCTGAGACAGCGTACAGCCCTCATCGGTTTTGCGCAGGTCGGTACGTCCCTTGTTTTCCTTGCAAAACATCCCCTGTCTGAGTTGGAAAAGCGATGTTTGGTTTTCTTCATATAGTTCACGGAAGGCTTCCTTGGTCAGATAGCCGGACCGGCAGGCAGCGGCGCTTCCCGCAATACGCCCTGTAATCATCGCAGAAGAAGCTTCTTCAATCCCGGCGACGTCTCCCGCCACAAAAATTCCGGGAATGGACGTCTCTCCATATTCATTGCATTTTGGTACAATACCGCCGGACGTTGGCGTTTCAATGCTTTCACAGCCCGCCATACGCGCCAGCTGGCTCATGGGCGACAATCCAACCGCCATGCATATGGTATCCACATCCATACGCTGCTCGGTACCAGCAACCGGCTTGAACGATCCATCCACCTCCGCAATGACCGCCCCGGTGACATGATCCTCTCCCTCGGCTTTCACAATCGTGTGGGACGTATAAAATGGTACGCCAGCACGCGCTAATTTGGAAGCATGCACGCCATATCCGCCAACGCGAGGTGCTGCCTCAATCACGCCTGCAAGCTCGCAGCCCGCCTGCAACAGTTGAAATCCGACCACCAGACCAACGTTTCCAGACCCGATCATCAATATTTTCTTACCTGGCTGCACACCGTGCAGATTCATCAATGTCTGCGCCGCCCCCGCGCCAATAATGCCGGGCAGCGTCCATCCGTCAAACGGAATCATACTTTCGGAAGCACCGGTAGCAATAATAACATTGTCTGCCTTGGCATGCACGATCTCATCGCCACAAGTATAGGACACGTCGTTGTAATCATATATCCCCATAGCAACGGTGTTGAGCAGTACTTTTACACCAGCTTTTTCGGCTTTTTCCAATAATTCTTCCCCGATACGAAACCCGCGAATTTTTGCCTGATGTTCCTTTGACCCGAAGAATTTATGAATCTGCTTAAAAAGTTGACCGCCGGGACGAGCGTTCTCATCCAGGACGATAACATCCATGCCGCATTTTGCAGCCTCGATCGCAGCGGACAACCCCGCTGGGCCGGCCCCGATTACGATCAACTCATAACGTTTATTCATCCCACTCATCACTCCTTCGGCTCAAGGGCATACTGTGTCTGGACCTTCATACCAGCTTTCAATGGCGTAACACAGGTACGGATATTACATTTTCCATCTACGATCATAACGCAGTCAGTACAGCGTCCAATGGCACAAAAGATGCCGCGGGGGAGGCCGAACTTCGACGTATGTCGGTGAACCATTACACCCTCTGCTCTAAGAGCAGCTGCGATGGACTCTCCTTCATAACCCTGCATTGGTTTCCCATCAAACTCAAAGGTAATAAGCTCCCCTTTGTGAAAGTCGTCAATGATGGGATGCTTCTGAATTCTCATTTCTTTTCACCATTCCTTAATATCTGTAATCAGGTACGAAGCTTTGCGGTTTCTTCGGCATCCACTTTACCGGTGGCGGGATCTACGACGACCCTGTATTGCTCTTTTGCCGCTGCTATCGTCACATAGCCCTCCAGTATATCAGCCTCAATTGCAGTAAAATCGCGCTCCAGCGGGTTGCCCCAGCCGCCGCCTCCGGAAGTCCGAATCACGACCTTGGTACCGGCAGCGGTCCGCTTCTTTGAGTAAACGATCTTATCGGGATCAAGTTCAATATTGCAGAAATCGCTCTGTCCACCGCTGCCGCCATCAAGGCCATAAGGTTGACTGTTCGGGCGAAGCGCAGTAACAGCGATATCCATTTCGGCCGTAGTCATCATCTCACGTGTAATGCCAACGCCTCCGCGGAACTTACCCGGGCCGCCGGAATTTTCCACCAGACCGTATTTCAGCACCTGAAGCGGATGCTCCAATTCTGTAATCTCAGCAGGTGCGTTGGCTGTGTTGGTCATGGTTGTCTGATGGGCATCGGAGCCATCCTGATTATATTTTGCTCCACGGCCTGCACCATAGGTCTCGACCAACGCGGAGAACCGTCCGGTGCGGGGATCAATCCCTACAAATCGGGTGCCCAGCCAGGTGCCATCGCAGGCGCAGCTCTTCTCGGGCACAATTTTAGAGAAACACCCAATACAGACTTCCGCAATGCGCTGGGAAGGCATCGTCGTACACAGACTACAGGGCGACGGGTACTGAACGTCCACCATCGACGGTTTAGTTGGATGAATGAGGTTGATGGGGCGGTACGCGCCGGCGTTCGTGGGGATATTATTGCCCAACACCGATTTAACCGCATAATAAGCCGCCGCAAGCGTAATACCCCAGGGCGCGTTTACGGAACCATTCGTAGGCGCGGAAGTACCGGTAAAATCAAAATACAATTCGTCGCCGCTGATGATTAGTTTGGTGCGAATGTGAGATGTTGTCTGGCTGGTTCCGTCAAATTCCACAACGTCTTCAAAAGAACTCTCACCGTCAGGCAGCGCGGCAATCGCTTCGCGCATACCCTTTTCAGAATAATCAAGAATCGCTTCAAAATAATCCACCAGCATATCTGCGCCATACTTTTCGACCAGCTCGAGGATACGCATCTCACCCCGGTAGTTCGCCGCCGTCTGCGCGGCAAGGTCTCCTTTTGCCTCATAAGGCGTCCGGACGTTGTTCAGGAAAAAGCGGTAGATATTTTCATTGAGCACACCCTGGTCGTACAGTTTCAGCGGTGGGATACGGAGTCCCTCCTCAATACAGGTTGTGCAGCCCTCAGTGACTGGTGCTCCGCCAATATCCACATGATGCGCCAAAACGCCCGTGAAAGCGATCAATTGGCCCTCTGCAAAAATGGGCTTAAAGAGCATCACATCGAAGATGTGGGATCCCATTCGATACGGATCATTCGTTATGTAGACATCGCCCGGTTTCATTGTCTCAGGCAGAAAATCTTTCATAATCTCCTTTAGAACACCGGCCATTACCCCCAGATGTACCGGGACAAATTCCCCCTGCGCCAGAATTTCGCCGTTTTTGGTGTAAATCGCGCAGGAACAATCGCGGCGGACTTTGATGTTGGTTGAGAAAGCGGCCATGGCGAGGTATTCATTCATTTCCTCCGCCGTCCAGTACAGGTTGTTGACCATAATGGACAATGTAACCTGATCGATTTTTCTCATATCACTTGTCCTCCTCGATAATGACGTTGAGATATTCGTCCACACGCGCCTTGAATTCAGGCGGTACAACAATGGTAGATGAGAACTCCTCAATAATAGCGGGACCGTGCAGCTTGCTGCCCGGTGTAAGGTTGTCTCGGTCATAAATGCTTGCATCCCAGCATTTTTTATGAAAATAAATTTCACGGTGACCCTTCAGCGCACCTTCGGTATTCGGCTTAATCGGATGCTTACGCAGTTCCAACTTTTGCAGTGTGCCCGAAGCCGCCAGGCGAACGTTTACGATTGTAATCTCCTCGTCCTCCAAGATATAGCCAAAGGTCTTTTTGTGTATCTTTTCGAAAGCATGTATCACCTCTTCAAAATCGGCTTCGCTCGAAACAGAAACCGGAACGCTTACGGTCAGCTCCCATGCCTGACCGGCATAACGCATATCGGCGGTGCCGCTCAAGCAGACCTGATCGGAATCAAAACCTTCGCTTTTCAGGTAAGGCATCGCCTCGTCGATCATTTCCTGATAGGTCGCATTATAGGATGCAAAGGTCAGCTCGGAAACATTCTTTACCAGCGTCCGCACAAAATCATACCGAACCTCAGCCAGTTCGGAACCGACTGCTGAGAACACACCACAATAGGGTGGTACGATGACGCGCTTCATATTGAGTTCCTTCACAATCTCGGCTGCGTGGAATGAGCCCGCCCCTCCGAACGAAACCAGCGAGAAGTCACGCAGGTCAAATCCTTTCTGGGTAGATATGACTTTAACACCGCCGCACATGTTGGCAATGGCAATGTTCGCAATACCGGCCGCCGCATCCGTAATGCTGATATCAAGCGGGTCGGCGACATTTTCCTGGATGGCCTGCTCAGCCTTGTCCTTATATAAGAATTTTTCACCTCCAAGGAAGGCTTTCGGATCAATCCGGCCCATGGCAACATTTGCATCGGTCACGCAGGGACGGGTACCTCCCTGACCGTAGCAGGCCGGACCTGGCATCGCGCCGCAGCTTTCCGGCCCCAACCGGAGCGTTCCGCCCTGATCAATCCAGGCCAGCGATCCGCCGCCGGTGCCGATGGTGTGCATCTCAATCATTGGGACCTTGATGGGGAACTGGGATATCTCCCCCTTGGTTGTCAGACGGATATGTCCTTTTTCAATCAGCGCAATATCTGTGGAAGTACCGCCCATATCCAAGGTGATAATATTTTCGTCACCTACAAGAGAGGCAATGTAAATACCACCCAAAATGCCGCCGGCCGGTCCGGAAAGCACGGTATGAACACTGCGCGAACCTGCGATCGCCGCGCTCATCATACCACCATTGGACTGCATAACATGCAGTTCCGGGGTAATGCCCAGTTTATCCTTTCGGATAACTAGATTATTGATATAGCTCTGGACCTTCGGCATCAGATACGCATTAACCGCTGTCGTGCAGGTACGTTCATACTCCTTGATTTCCGGAAGAACCTCAAAGGAAATGGACAGCGCCTTATCAGGAAGTGCACGCTGGAGCGCCAGTTTCATAGTCTGTTCGTTTTTACTGCAGACATAGGAGTTGAGAAAACAGACCGCAACCGACTCTGCCTCAATCGCTTTCACTTGCGCGGCAACCCGATCTGCCTCCTCCTCCGTCAGTTCCTTTTGAATGGTACCATCAGACAGTACACGCTCATCCGCCTCAAAAACCAAATGACGCGGGATGGGCGGCTTCGGACGGCTCACCCAAAAGTTATAGAGATCCGGGCGGGTCTGACGGCCGATCTCAAGAACATCACGAAAACCCTTGGTCGTAATCAGCGCCGTTTTTGCTCCCTTACGTTCAAGCAGTGCGTTGGTCGCAACGGTAGTACCGTGAATAAAATAGCTGATTTCCCCGTAGTCGATACCAACCTGCGCACAGATCTTTTCGACCCCTTCGATCAGCCCGATTGACTGATCCCGTGGGGTAGACGGGGTCTTTGTCGTATGAATCTCATGGGTAACATCGTTAAAGAGCACGATATCTGTAAAAGTGCCTCCAACGTCAACACTTAGTCTGTAACTCATTGCTTACAACTCCTGCAATTGATAATCTGACCGCCAGCGCAATACGCAACGATCGAATGTAATTTTTGATGCTACAGCATGTACTAAAATCGATACATTCCCCAGTTAGCGTGCATAGCGGCCGGTTTATCCGACCGCTATGCGTTCAAACCGAACTATGAAAGGCCGCCTACTGCTCAAGCCAGCACTGTCCGAAGGTAAGCGCGCTCATAACAAACTGACCATTTGGGAGTTCTACAAAGCCATGCAGTCTTTTGTTATGGGCATAGCCCTGAACACGCCACATAAGGTTGACCCAGGGGGCTTCATCCAGCAAAATCTGCTGCAGTTGACCATACAGTTCCGCACGCTTATCGCTATCAAGCTCGCTGCGTGCCTGGGCGAAGAGTGCATCGACTTCTGCATTGGAATAGTCTGCACGGTTAAAGGAACCGTCAGTAGAAAACAGATAACTCAGCCAGTCAATGTCCGAATAATAAGTAGCAACACCGTTTACGGATGCCGCAAATCCATTGTCCAGGTGTTTGGCATAGAAGGTTGCCCAGTCAGAAGCTTCCAGCGTAACATTAATTCCAATTTCTTTCAGATTCGCCTGGATGGCAACCGCGGTGTTTTCGTTGAATTTATATTGCGAAGAACAGCCAATCGTCAGGTCGAAGCCATCGGGATAGCCAGCCTCGGCCAGCAGCTCTTTGGCCTTTTCAACATCGTAGGTGTAGTAATTGTCGTATTTCTCGCTATAGCCATCCATCATGGCGGTCACCGCAGTGCCGTACATCGCTTCACCCTCACCGTCAAATGCCATATCAATAACATCCTGACGGTTAATCGCATATGCAATGGCCAAACGAACCTTAGGATCATCCAGCGGCTTATAATTGTTGTCGAGAACCAGGAACATAAACGGACCGTTCGCTTTGTCCATCACAAGATCATCCGAACTCTCGATAGACGCGAAATGCTGTGAAGAAACATAGTCGATCAAGTCAACGACGCCTGTTTTGAGCGCATTAATACGGGCGTTCTCGTCAAGATAGAAATCAAATTCAATTCCATCAAGATAAGGCGCACCCTCGTAGCAGTCATCAAAACGTTCCAGCGTAATACTGCTGCCACGTTCCCAGGATACAAATTTGAACGGGCCGGCACCCATGGGATCTGTAGTCAGGTCATGCGTTTCGGTCCAAGACTTGGACAGGATGCCGGCGTAGAAGCTGCCAAGCCAGCTCTTGAGTACGGCGCATGGCTCGGTCGTAATCACCTCAACCGTCTTGTCATCAATTACGTTAACTTCCTTGATATATTTCTTGAAATTCGCCGTCAGGAACGCACCCAGATCATCGTTATCCCGGATATATTCCATGGTAAACTTGACATCCTCTGCGGTCACAGGATCTCCGTTCTGGAACTTCGCATCAACGAGATAGAAGGTCCAAGTGAGATTATCTTCGGATACCGTGTAATCCTTGCATAGGCCCGGAACGGACTCGCCGTTGATATCGGTGCTGAAAAGGTTGCGGTAAATGGAGTAGACAATCTGCTTTTGGGCATAGCCGTTTTCAGCGTAAGGCGCAAGAGTTTTTGGCTCATTGGATAAACCGAAGATCATGGTGCCGCCCTTCTGCGGTTCGTCTGCCGCTGCAATTGCAGCGACAGCGCTGGAACTGGATCCTGAACTGCTGCCCGCGGAAGAGGAACTCCCACAGGAGGTCACCGATAACAGCATTATCGCTGCAAGGCAACCTGCCATAAAGTGTTTGAGACGCGATTTCATAATGAGTATTCTCCTTTCCAAATTGTAATTATTAGGACCGTAAAAGATGACTTTATCGCCGTCTGAGGCGCGGGTCCAGCTTATCACGCAGTGCATCGCCAAATATGTTGACCGCAAGCGACAGCATCACAAGCGCAACGGACGGCCAAATCAACATGGACAGATTCTGCTCAAGATATCCCTTTGCACTGGCGATCATGACGCCTAAAGAAGGTGTAGGCGGTACAACACCCATTCCCAGAAAGGAGAGGCCCGATTCAAGTAAAATGGCGCTGCCGAATGTGATACTGAACTGCACAATGATCTGCGAGGAGATATTGGGCAGAACGCCCTTGAAAATGATACGAGGCCAGGCCGCTCCCAAGGATTTCTGTGCTTCAATATATTCCAGCTTACTGATTTTACGGGCTGATGAATACGTTAGGCGGATAAATGTGGGCATATAGGTAATGCACAATGTAAAAATCAGGTTATATATTCCAGCACCCCAGAATCCGACAATCATCAGAGCCAGCAGCATAGGTGGAAAACACAAAATCACATCGGTCAGCCGGATGATGATCGTCTCCACAATGCCTCCCAAAACGCCGGCAATCACGCCGAATGACGTACCGAAGATCATCGCGAGCAGCATCGAACTGGTGGCAATAATAAGCGTCGGGCGCAGGCCGGTCAAAAGTCTGCTGAAAATGTCGCGTCCAAACTCATCAGTACCCATGATATGGTTGGCTGCCCAGACCAATAAGCGATTTTGGCTGTCCACTGCAATCGGATCGTACGGAGCTATTACGCTGGCAAACACAGCAGCCAGAAGGAAGAACACCAAAATCACGCCTGTAATGAACAGCGTCTTATTCTGCAGTAAATTTTTCACTCGTTCAACCCCCGTTTCATTTTTGGATCAATGATGCCAAAGGATAATTCAATCAGATTGTTGACCAGAATATAAATCGCCGCAATTACAACAACGGCAGTTTGGATCATCGGATAATCACGATGCTGAATGGACTCCACAACAAGCGAAGATAACCCAGGCCAATTGAAGATCTGTTCCACAACAACGGTTCCGCCCAACAAAGTGCCAAAATGCAGTCCGATAACCGTGATAATGGGAATAAGTGCATTTTTCAAGGCATGGCGAAAAAAGATTAATCGGGGTGCGAGGCCTTTGGAACGCAGCGCCTGAATATACTCCCTGTTCACTTCGTCCAGCAGCGACGAACGGGTAACGCGAGCAATACCTGCCGACATGCCGAGTGCCAGAGTCAATGAAGGCAGTACAAGAAATTTCAAATGCATAATCAGGCTGCGGCTGATCTTAACATAACCACTCGTTGGCAAAACGCCCAGTGTGAGGCCAAATATCAGAATCAGCAATGTTCCCATAACAAAGTTTGGAATCGAAAATCCTAAAACTGCACATCCGGTGACCAGTTTATCCGCTGCCTTACCGTGATAGAGCGCCGACAGGATACCGCTAAACAGTCCGAGTACAATCGCCATTGCCGTAGATGTGACTGCTAATTCAAGTGTTGCCGGAAGCCGCTGCGCGATAAAACCGGTCACAGGCTGACTATAATAAAAAGAATCGCCCACTTGAAATGTGACCAGGTTTCTAATCCAGTTTACATATTGAACCGAAATTGGCTGATCCAATCCCAGTTTCTCTTCCAGTGCAACGATCTGCTCCTCCGTGGCGCTTCCACCGTCCAATTCCAGCATCAGCTTGGCCGTTCTACCCGGCATGCTGTGCATTACAAAAAACACAATGGTAGCGACGGCAAAAATTTGCACGCACGCCGTAAGGATTCTTTTCACCAGCATTTGCTGCATTTTGTCGTGCCTCCTTATATTATTGTGCTCAAAAAATCAGCAGAGGTGGCAGGCCACGAAATGATTCCCACCAGAATCTAAAAGATTGGCCTCACGTTCGCTGCAGACCCTGTTTGCGCACCAGCAGCGCCCATAAAATGCGCATCCCTTTGGCTTCACGCTGTCAATATCGTTTTCAGTCAGCACAATACGTGCTTTCTTCACATCCAGATTAGCCGTAGGAACCGCAGACATTAATGCTTTGGTATAAGGATGAAGCGGGTGATCATACAGTTCTCCTGCCTCGGCCATTTCAAATATCCGGCCGGCATACATTACCCCAATAGACTGACTCATATAACGCACGACCGAAAGGTTATGTGAAATAAACAAATAGGTAAGGCCAAGCTCTTTCTGCATATCTTTTAACAGATTAAGAATCTGCGCCTGCACCGAAACATCCAGCGCGGAAACCGGCTCATCGCAAATGACAAGTG
>JBFWME010000058.1:0-13507 GCA_050251755.1 Lawsonibacter sp.
GGTCGCCACATGGACGGTGAGCGCGCCGGCCAGACCCAGGTCAGCCGCCGTAAAGCCCGCCTTGGCAATAGCGGAAGAGGAGGCATCCTGCGTCTTGGCGGTCACCTCGATACCGCCCGCCCGAATGGTACCCTGTTCCACATCTGTCGTCTGGTCGCCTGTTTCGGCATCCGTCGTCACAACCTCGGCAGCGCCGCTCTTAATATAGGCGCTGTTGGTATAGTCTACCACAGAGACGGCCACACCCACGCCCAGCGCGGTGCTGGTGTTTTTGATGGTTCCCTGGGCCAGACTCTTGTTGGTGGTAAAGTTGCAGGTGATCACGGCGGTGTCATAGGCCCCGCCGGTGGTGCCGGCATTCGCCCCGGAGGGGACGGTGATCTGACAGGTATAGGTCTTGCTGGCTTCGTCCCAGGTAATGTTTTTAATATAGACCGGGGTGGTACCGCTGAAGCGCAGGGTATTCTTCTGCACGTACCACTGGTTGCCCGTTGCATCCGTTTTGCCGGTCATGTTGATGGTCAGGGTCAGGGTGTCCCCCACGTTCACCGGATTCAATCCGGTGGAGGCGGTGGTGCTGGGCGCCGTGGTCGCGGCATCGTTGTCAATGAGAACGGTGCCGTCGGCCTTTTTCACGGTAAACACGCCGTAGCTGCTGCCCGGCTGAATTTCCAGGTTGGCGCCCTGCCCGGCATAGGCTACGCTGACCGTTACGTTTCCGCTGGGCATCACAAAGTGATACAGCTGGTTGCCGTCGGCGTCCACCGCACCGTTGTTATAGGCCTGCACCGTCACAGGGCTGCCCTGGGTCGTGGTGGTGTTGCCGTTGGCGTCGGTGGTGGTAGTCGCTACGGTGTAGGTCACGCTGGCCGTGTAGCCGGAATTGGTCTTTACCTTAATATATACATCTTCCCCTGCATCGGCATAGTACAAAGCAGCCGTAGAAGCGGGGTCTGGATACGCAGCAAAGGAGCCTCCCGCAGGTTCAGCATTGGCACAGGTGATGGTGTAACCCTTGGCCACGAAGGTGGCATTGAGCACATCGCCCGCCCGGGCCAGATCATAGCTGCCGGTATACCAGATGGTACCGTCGGTCTTGCTGCTGGTCGTGGCCGCATCCAACGTTACAAGAACCTTCTGCGCGACCTCGGTGGCGGTATCATTGGAATTGGAGACCGTCACGTAGTACTGGCCGCTGGCATCGGTCTGAAGCTTATACCCCGCATTGGCCATCACACTGATGTTCACCGTATCGTTGGCCGCAGGCGTGGTGGCATTGTCCACGAAAATGGTGCCGTTGTTCATGCTGGGAACGGTGACCACGCCATAGGTGCCGCCGCCCACTAAAATATCCTTAGGGCTGGCAGCCACAATCCCGCTGGCGGTGCCGGTGGAACCTGCGCTGGTCCGTTTGACGGGAGATCCGTCGGCCAGCGTCACGGCCGTCATGGAACCCTCGGCCCGGACGCCCAGCGTACCGCCCGCCGCAATCACGCCTACGGTGTCAATGTAGGCCTGGTTGTGGTTTCCGGCATAGGTTACGGCCAGCGCACCCACCAGCTGGATGGAATTGGTGGTGTTGCCGGTGCCGTTGGTGGCGCCGGAGGAGCTGCTGTTGACCAGGCTTCCCACGCCGGTATTGGTGGTGGTTCCGGTGCTGGTCTTCCCGGTCAGCTGGTTGACGATACCGGTCAGGGCACTCGTCTTCTTCTGCTGAGTCTGCTGGCTGCCCTGCTGCGTGCCGGTACTGCTGAGCTTACTGGTGGTCTGAGTCAGCAGACTGTCCACCTTGAGGAGCAGTTGATCCAGCGCCATGGACTGGCCGCCCTCATCGGGGTTCGAGGTGGCCTCGTTGACCACATACTCCCGGGCAGCGGAGTTTACATTCAATCCACCTCCGGCCACCGCTCTGGCTTGGTCGATGATGGAGGCAAACACGTCCTGATTCACCACAGACACGGCGAAGAATCCGCCGGATTTGCCCACATCCAGCTGGTTGGAATTCTGGGAGGGCGTCTGGTCATTGGTGGTAACCGACGTGGCCTGGCCATAGCTGGTCTGGGGCATCTTGCTGGTACCGGTGGAAATGGTCCGTACCTGGACGCCGCCCTTTGCGCTGGCCGTGATGTCGCCATCCGCATCCAGCGCGCTGCTGCCCTTGATGTCCACATAGGCGTCGTTATCCACCACGGACACTGCCAGAGTGAACGGCAGACGTCCGGACCGCGCTTCGGTAGTCAGCGCCACGCTGGAATTTGCCTTCAGGGTAATTCCTCCGATGTTGGATTGCAGCTTGGCATCGCCGCCCACGCTCACGCCCGCCTCGGAGATCACCACGCCAACGGCCAGGGGCAGGCCAAAGCTGGCCAGTGCCTCGTTGGTGGCGTCGGTATCCACATAGGATTTGGCTGAGGCCCGAACCGCGCCCGCTGTGATGTCGCCTAAAATCTCGATCACCGCGCTGCCGGTTTTGACGGCCACAAAGTTCAGATTGGAGGCCGCATCAAAGGCGGCCAGCTGATCTTCGCCCAGTCCGGCGGTCAAGTCGGAGAGAGTAGGCAGCAGTCCCTGGGTCTGCTTGCTGGACGCCGAGATATCCACTGCCTGAGCGGCCGTCAAAGATGCTCCTTCCGCAAGGGCGATCTTAACGTCGCTGACGATGTCGAACAGGCTGGCCTCGATGGCCAGATCCTCATCGTCATCCTGCAGATCATTTTCCAGCAGGGTCAGCTTGTGGCTGTCGGTGTTGGACAACAGCAGAAGGATATTCCGGCCTTCCACATCGCCGTTTACCGTGATGCTGCCCGCATCGTTCAGCCCGCTGTCACCGGCGGTCAGGATCAAATTGATATTCGGCACCTTCACACTGCCCACCTTCAGATCGGTCCCCATGAGATAGAGGTTGGACAGGAAGGTACCCGCGCCGGTGGGGTTGGTAAAGGAGGCGTTGTCGGTATAATCGGTAATGACATAGTCGGTAAAGGATGCAAACGTCTCGTCGGCCATGTCGGACAGTGTGGCCTCCACGGTATGTTTGCCCTGGAGCACATCGGTCACCGCATCCACGTCGATCAGGGACACGTTCAAATCGGCATACAGCTCAGAGATACTGAGCGCGTCGTTGAGAACCGAAATCTCTGCGTTGGCGTCCATATGAATGGAGCCGGTGCCGTCGGCATTCAAGCTGCCCTCCAGGCGGTGGTCGCCCGCAGTCATGTAGTTGTCGTCCACCTTGCCGGTGAGATGGATCCGGTCAAACTCGTTGTCGGCCGCGCCGCCCTCAGTTCCGTTTCCGTAGGCGGTCACGTCCACGCCCCGGAAGGAAGAAAAGGCCGCGGTGGTGTCCACGTTGATCAGATCGTCGCCCGCGCCGCCCTTTACCTCGATGGTGGTCTGAGGCATCGCCCGGGTGCCGTCCCCCGCCTCAAGCTCGGTGGCCTGGGACAACTCGGTGGCCGCCTGATATACCGCGTTGAGAAGGGGTTGGAGGGCCGTGGTGGACAGACTATCCAGCTCCATGCCGCCCTTGAGGGTAATTTCATCCGCCCCATTTCCGGAGCTGATGGTTACCTTGCTGGCAGACAGATCTACGTTCACTGTGATGTTTGTGGGCTCCGTTCCGGTCCCGGACGTGTCCTCCCCCGGAAGGACGACTTCGGTGCTGTTGACCAGCTTGATCACAATCTCGTCGTCCCCGTCGCCGGTCTCCACCGTAACGTTCAGGCGATTGTCCTGATAGCCAACCACCGTCGTGCCGTCGTCCCCGGTAATGGCGCTGGCCAGCTGGTTGATGCCTTCACTGATTCCATTTTGAATGGCGGTCAAAACATCACTTTGAAGATCTTCTGACCCGTCCAGCAGATCCTGGGGCGTGGTTTTCCCGGTATCAATCACGGCCGAAGGCGTCTGAGCAACAGACAGATTCAGTGTGTCGTCTCCCGCCCCGGTATCAACGGTGACACTGTCGCTCACATCGGTCAGTTCGATGTTTACATCATCTGCCAGCTCCGTCCCGTAATAGGCGAAGGAGTCCGCGTTCTTAACCAGAATCTCATTGCTGTCCCGGTCGCTTCCGCTGGTGGTTGTGGTGGAAGTGGAGCCGGTGCTGCTGCTGATGGTATTTTTCGTCTCCTCCCGCTCTTTCAGGGCAAAATAGAGCCCGGCCAGCAGGAGATTCACGTTCTCCGCGCTCAGACCGCCCTCTACCTGCACGCCCCCGGCGGAATTGGCGTTGACTTCCACGTCGCCGTACTCATCGGTTGGGACCCCGCCGTCGTCCGTTTTGGTAAAGGAGTCGGCAGCAATGATGTTGAGGGCCAGCGTTCCGGTTTCCCCCTCCTCACCGTCTGTGGTGGAGCTGCCAGAAACAGCCACTACCGTGATGCCGCCTGTGTAGACACCGTTGTTGACTACAACAGTCACGCTGTCCTGACTCGCCTTGATTGCCGCGTCGATGGCCTGCTGAATCGCGTTGGCCGAAGACGTATTTTTGTACACGGTAGACTCACTGCCCACCACATATGCCGACCCCTCCGGGATCTCATAGGTCTGGGTGGTCTGGGTGGTCTGGGTGGTGGTTGGGGTGGTGGCCTGAGTCGTGGTTGGGGTGGTAGCTTCGGCTGCAGGCGCGGCCAAAAGAGGGACCGCTAAACTCTGCGTCATGAGGGCTGGCTGGCTGGCATCTTCGGAGTCGGCCTCTTCCGTGCCGCCGGTCGTGCCATCGGTACTGCCCTCCGTGCCACCGGTCGTACCATCGGTACTGCCCTCCGTGTCGCCGGTCGTACCATCGGTACTGCCCTCCGTGTCGCCGGTGGCACCATCGGTACTGCCCTCCGTGTCGCCGGTGGCACCATCGGTACTGCCCTCCGTGCCGCCGGTGGTACCATCGGTACTGCCCTCCGTGCCGCCGGTGGTACCATCGGTACTGCCTTCCGTGTCGCCGGTGGCACCATCGGTACTGCCCTCCGTGCCGCCGGTCGTACCATCGGTACTTCCTTCCGTGCCTCCGGTCGTACTATCGGAATCAACCACGTCAGAGCTGCTGGTTTCGCCGTCGGGAAGGGAATCCTCCGTCTCCGCAAACGCAGCCATCGGGATCACCCACAGCAAAATCAGCAAAACTGCCAGTATTTTCAGACTGCCCGTTCTTCTTCCGGATGTCCGTTGTTTTTTCCTCAATTTCATTCTCGGCACCAACCTTCCGTGACCATGATACAATTTCTTCTTTTCCATGTTATGACTGGTCTCCTGCCGGTTCTTGGAGTTCTTCTCCCTGTGTGGATGTCGTCCCGTTCGATTCGGCTGTGCTCTCGTCCGGCGGCTGGGGCTGTTCCAAACTCTGATCCGCTCCGGAGTCGGACGGCTCCTGGCCGGCCGCGCTCTCCGCGGCCGCCGCCTCTTCCGCAGCAAGTCGTTCCGCTTCCTCCGCGGCAAGCCGCTCCGCCTCTTCCTGGGCGGCGGCCAGCTCTGCCAGGAAATCCTTTGCCTGTCGAGTCACCGTCTGATCGGCGTCGGCCTCTTTATAATCCGCCGCCTTCCGGAGATCCTCAACCGCCGCTTCATAGTCGTAATTTTCCGTCATCAGCCTGCACACGCCTCTGGTATAATGACTCAGTTGGATCAAGCTGTTTTGCTGAATGGACGCCGTCATGTTGGACACCGCGTCCGCATAATCGCCCCGTGACATCTGGCATACTCCTATGTAGTAGTAGATCCCCTCCAGGGTGTTATCCTTTGCTAGGGCTTGCTTCAAACTTTTTTCGGCGGAAGAAAAATTCCCCAGTTGAATGCTGGTCAACCCGTACAGATAGGCCGTTTCGGTTAAGTCTGCATCGGGCGGCGCGGTATCCAGGATTTCCCGGTACTGCTCGGTGGCTCCTTTGTAATCTTCGGCGGTAAACATTGCCTGGGCCAGCACAGCTCGAATCTGGCTGTCCTCCGGTCTCAGTTCCAAGTACGCTTTCAGGGCCTGGGCCAGCGGTTCGACCTCTTCCCGCTCGGCATAAATCTGGGCCTTGACCAGATAGGCATCTGCCTGCTCCGGATCCTGTTCCAACGCCTGATCCAGGGTCTGCAGTGCCTCGTCATTCCGATCCAGAAGTACCAAAAGGCATCCACGCTTCATCAATAGATCCAAATACAGTGCATCGTCTCCGCCCGAATAAAGCGTTAAACATTGATCCATGCTGGACAATGCCCCAGTGTAATCCTCCTGGGCAATCTGGGTTCCGGCCAGACGGTAATAATCCTCAATCTTCGTTGGTTCCTGTAATGCCCGGACCTTTTCCTGCAGCCGCTTCAGCCGTCCCTCGTTCACATACTTGGTATGGTCCACCAGGTAATTGGTCGCTGCCTTGGTTTCGTCTCCAGGCTGTATCTTGATGCCCACCGCCGCGTTTGCCCCCAGCGAAAGCAGCAAAGCGGCCACCAGAATTCCAGCGGTGATCCTTACTCTTGGCTTCTGATGAAATTTTTTGGGGATTTTGGTGTTGTTCATGCCCATCTCTCCAATTTCTCCGTCTGAATTCAATAGTCAAAGACCCTCAGGGCAATTTCCTCAAAAGACAACTCCGCCACTCCGGGCCAGCGTACCATAAACCCGTCCGTCTCCCCCGTCTGCCAGGTATTCGGTTCGATCAAGCCCTGGAACCTCGGCTTGTCCAAATAGGGTTCCATATTCAGCCGGATCACACTTCCAGTTTTCTCTGCCGTAACTTCCAGCACATGGTCCGGAAGCAACCGGATTGCCCCAATGACCTTCATATTCGGTCTCCTTCTGTTTTACTCCTATTCGTGCCAAAATCATTTCCATCTAAACTTCATTCTACCATCCTTCCTTTTTCTTTTGCACATACCTCAGGTATGTAATTTCCATATTTTAGTTTGAAAAAGTAAAGGACAGCCAACGATTCCCTCTCCCTCAGTTGTGGTCATCGGCTGTCCTTGTTTCCGTTCGGAACTTCTTTTATTCTATTGATTCCAAATAATCTGCTCTAAAATCTTTCTTTTTCCGCGGCCCCCCTCATCCAATCCAAGTTTTTGAAAAATAACCCGCAAGGAGGACTTTATCGTATTCTCGGACAAATTCAATGCCTGGGCAATCTCCTGGTTTGTCTTGCGTACGGCCGCCAGTCTGGCAATTTCCATCTCCCGGCCGGAGAGTTCATGGGTCGGACATTGAGAAAAGTACTCTCGCAATATGATTCTCTTTCCCTGCTGATACGGCTCTGACAAAGCCAGGATTGTTTTGATCTGCTCTCCCCATACGCCGTTTTTTAACTCCCGCAACAAATCGGACACACGGTCGCCTTGAAACACAAAGGGCATAAACAGACTGTCCGGCATCGCCAGATCCAAGCCATGGGCAATCCGCTCCATTGCTTGTCTCTGTTTGCCCAGCGCACCATAAGCAGCCGCCAGCTGAATATCCAAATATATTTCGCAGGTCACATTGGGAAATACGCGGCAAATCGCCCGATCCTCCTCCCCGCATCCGATCAATTCCGCATATTTCTTCCGGGCCAGCAGCGTTTGACGATAGGCCACGCGCAGTGTAGGAACCGCAGGAAACATCAGCCGCGAAACTGCAAAGTTACCATCGGAAATCCATTCGGCACAGGGTTCCGTTTGATCCATCATGGCAAACATCCATGCCTCGCAGACGTCCAGTGTGTGCAGCAAAATGTACTTTTTTTGCTCCATCACCCGGCCCCGCAGTTCTTCCAGAACCGGAGCCACATGGTCAAACCTGCCCCGCACCAACTCCAGACGCAGCTGAATAAAAGCGGCCATGATTTCCATATCCAGCTTTTGGTCCCGAACACAGGCATTTAATCCGCGGTGAAGACAGATCTCAGCATCATCCAGCGCTCCCAGATTGAAGTACCGTTCCGCCTCCATCAGGTGCTCCGCTCCGCTGCCCTGGTTTCGGTTGATCTGATACCAGAAGGGCATGGACTGTTTCATGACCGCGACTTCCCGCTCCAGCTCTCCGACCTGTCGGTGGTAGCTGTCCAGTACGCTGGCCGCTCCAAAGGTCCAAGCCGCATTGGGCGACATAGAGGCTGTGGGCCGGTTCAGCAGTTGGCATGCTCTGCGATGATGGACGCTCATGGCCCCGACGTCATTGAACTCCAGAAAGCTCTCGTTCACCTCAATCTCACCCAGCACATTGTTTCGCTGTTCTTCCGACAATAAAGTGTCGTTCTGCAGTTTTTCCCGCAGCTTTTGAAGGATTTCTTTGCATTCCCTTTGCATATTAAAGGTAAAAAGCCGTCTGCCATACACCAGCATGGCTACGGGGTGCGCATCCAGAATCTCAGGGGGACAGTCGGCAAACCAGCGCAGCATCTGTTGCTTATGCTCCCCGTTGACGGTTTCTCCCAAACTCTCTTCAAACGACCGCATCAAGTTTTCAAAATCCTTGGCCTGATAAAAAAACTGAACGGCCGCGATATCATCGCCAACCCGGGCACACCACTCGCCCGCCCGATCCAAAATCCGGCGCTGCTGCTGATCCGGAAGCTTGGCAAACACTTTCTGAACGCTTTCTCTCAGCAGATGATGCAGCCTGTAGTTCCCGTTTTTGGCACTGTAATAGAGAAATGCATTGTTCCGGCACATTTTTTTCAGCAAGTCTTCTGCCTGCTTATTTTCTCCGATGTATGCCGCCTGTTCTGCCGTCCATTCCTCCAATATACTCACAGCAGTCAGTAGCCGCTTCTGGTCCTCGGACAGCGGGTCATACAAAACAACCCCCATCATGGCATGGATCTCAGCCGCATCGGCAAATGTTCCGGTATCGGCATACGTTTTCAAGTGGAGGTAGAGAATTGAGACCCACCCCTCGCTGATCTTGGCGAGATAGACCGCATCCTCCATCCGGATGGAAAAGCCGCACCGCATAAAATAACAGGAAATATCCTCAACCCGAAATCGCAGATCCCGCTCGGTCAATTCGTTTACCTGGCCGGCAAAGCGGAGCGCATCTTCCATCCGGAGAATGGGCCGTCTGGACGTTAGAATCAAATGCAGAGTTTTTTCCACATTTTTGGTAAAAAATGAAACAAAATCATACAATTCCTGATTCATCACCAGGTGAACGTCGTCAATGAAGATATAGACCTCCGGAACCCCGGAAAACGTGTTTCGAAGCAGACGAAGAAACTCTCTCTGGGTGGTTCCGTCTGCAGGCGGTGTGCCCATACTGCACAGCGCCTCGGCAAAATCTTCGGAAACGGAGGCAAACATCTCGGAAAAGCCCTTCCAAAAATCGGTGACGCTGCTGCTGAGCACGTTCTGCCACAAGAAAACACCGTTTTCCGGCAGCCTCTGGCAAAAATACCGGAGCGCAGTGGATTTTCCATAACCAGCAGGCGCCACCACCGTGGTAAGCGGATAGGCGCCTATACGATCCAGCCGATCCTTGAGTGCTTCTGAAATGTAAATCTCATTTAGCTTGGATTTCATCAATTCTCCTCCGCCAGTTGAATAAGAAGCCGTCATCCTTGTTTTTTAATTTATTTTACCACAAACATTCGTTTTTTTCAAGTTATGAACCGAAAATTGCACTTTTTGAACAAAAAAAGTGATTTTGTATCAACCCAACCCACCCGCTGAATCCTCGTCTGCCTCGTTCACTTCAGCTACAGTCTGCTGCTCTTGACCCTTCCCCTGGCTTTAAGGCCTGTCTTTCTTTCAGCCTATCAAGCGTTGGATGAAAAAAAGGTCGAAACCAGAAGGGAACCGAGCTTTGGCCGTTTATTTTCTGATTGCACAACTGACAAGACTGTACCTCTCGTTCCAATACGCACTCGATGCATGGAAACACGCTGCAGGGGACACTTTGGGCTGTGGTTTCCATCGACTGTTTTTTCAGCGTATCCAGGTGCAATTTGTCGGAACTCTATTGATTGTTTTTATTTACTTTAATTATTGTATATATTATAATATATACAATAATTAATTGCGCCAATTTTTTGCTTTGCGGCGGAGGACCCGGATATGGACTTCAATCAGATCATCGTGAACATTATGGTGGTATTTATGGTTTTGGCTGTCATTGACCGATGTTTTGGCTCCCATTTCGGGCTGGGAGGTAAATTGGACGAGGCGCTGGACACCATAGGTCCCATGTGCATTCCTATGGTCGGAATGATTCTTTTGGCCCCCATCATGGGTCGTATTCTGGTGCCGGTCGTCAGTCCCTTTTTCCGTCTTTTGGGTGCTGATCCGGCCATGTTTGCCACTTCTATTTTGTCGTGTGATATGGGCGGATATCCTCTGGCCATTTCCATGGCGGACACCCCCCAGGCCGGACAATTTGCAGGGTGTATTTTGGGTTCTTCTCTGGGCGGCGCAATTTCCTTTATTATTCCAGTTGGGATTTCCATGGTTCACAAGGAGTATCATTCTTATTTCGCAATCGGTGTGCTGGCAGGTATTGTTACGGTTCCCATCGGTCTGGTTACGGGTGGCCTGCTCGCCGATTACCCGATTTCCATGGTTGCTCATAACACGCTTCCCATTCTCATCTTTTCTTCGATCATTGCCGTCGGGCTATGGAAGGCTCAACAGATCTCTATTTTTCTGTTTGGAATATTCGGCCGCATCCTGGCGGCAGTCTCCACTGTCGGTTTTGCCATCGGCATCGTCCAAGAACTGACTTCAGTTACCATAATTCCAGGTCTCACCTCTGTGCTGGACGGGATTAAAATCGTTGGAAGTGTGGCTATTGTGTTGTGTGGCGCTTATCCCATGCTTCATTTGTTCAATCTACTATGGGGGCCATCCATCCAGCGCTTTGGCCGCTTCTTGGGAATCGACCAAACCGCAACCACCGGCATATTCGGTGGATTTGCCAACATCATGCCAATTCTGGACAGCTGCAACCACATGTCTCCTTCCGGCGTTGTGGTCTCTCTGGCGTTCGCGGTGAGCGGCTCCTGTATGTTTGGAGATCATCTTGGTTTTATTGCCAGCGTTGATAAAAGCATGATCGTTCCTATGGTCGTTTCAAAATTGACCGCCAGTTTCAGCGCCGTCGCGTTGGCCGTATTCATCTGCAAACGGGAGCACTTTTCTTCTGAGGCTCTCCCCCGCTCCTCGCCGGCCATTGGTCCAACCGTTCCAAGCGGCGTTTGAACCGCTTGGTCGTAGGCAATCCTATTCATAGATGCCCGTTTGGCGTCATCCGGTGTTGTTCTGCAAGCATGCATCACAGCAGCGGACTCCTTCGAAAAAAGGCGGTCTACGTGCCGCGCACGTTTTCCCGGCCTGCAAACACCCCAGGGCATTTCATGCAGTATTGTGTCCGAATGCATTTTCCCCTTTTGTGTCGAATCAGCCTCTTATCCTGTCAAATTCACTCTTGCATAATGTGAATTTTTTGATATTATAAGTATTATAAAAAAACTTGTCTTATCACTCCGCCCATCTGAAGGAAAAAGCGGTTTGCTCCCACAATAGAGGTGTTTTGCATGGATATCACGGATATCAAAGCGGAAAATATTAAGAGAATACTGAATACGCTCCGGTTTTCATCCGGAATGACCAAACGTGATATTGCTTTGACCACGGGGCTAAGTTTTTCTACCGTATCGAATCTATGCAACGAATTAAAAGAAAACCAGGTGTTGTATGAGGAAAAGCTCAACGATTATTCCGTTGGGCGAACCCCCAATCAGTTGATTTTTTCCGGGGAAAAGTACTGTTCCATTTGTGTGGATTTTCAGCAGGAAGATGTGTTGAATTTTGCAATCCTGGATTTTTCTAATAATCGCTTGTATGAAACCCACCTTGACACCTCGAGATTTGACGACATTTCCCGGTGGATTTCATTTATTGATGCCACATATCGGTCTTTGATTCGATCCGGCCATTTTTCTGGTGTTCAGTTCGCCGGAATCGGCGTCTCCGTACCCGGTATTTACGACCGAACGACCGGACATATTGTGAACTGTTCGACCACTGCGTTGAACAACATTCCGCTTCAGCACATGTTGAGGGAACGGCTTGGACTGCCCTGTTTTGTCGACAACGAATCCAACTTGTGTGCACTGTCTGTGCGGCAGTCCCATGCAGACAGCGATAATATCGTCTATTTACACAGTTCCTCCGGTCTCGGTGTCGGCATTATCTGTGACGGAAAGCTGCTCCGCGGCAGCAACGGGTACGCGGCGGAAGTTTCTCATATTCCTTTGGGCGATCGGAATACGGTCTGCCCATTCTGTGCAAGCCGCGGCTGCATTGAAAACGACCTTGCTCAGCGCGGCATGGATGCGCTGCAATTTCCCGCTTTGACCGTTGAGGAGCATCAGCAGCTGATTCAGAACCGAGGGCAAAAATTAGGGGAGTTGCTTTCCATTCTAGTGAATCTGTTTGACCCCACCGCCCTTTATATCGGCGGAAACGCCATGACAGAATACGAGGCAATGGCTCCCTATGTAATCCCCATTTTAAATCAGCGCGCCCACCTCATTATGGATCGGGGACTTCAAATTTTTCACGACACCAACAGCGTCCAGACCATTGAGCAGGGCATCAACCAGAGCATATATGAAAACTGGAATCCCCTGGAAAAAACTCGCTGAACAGCCAAATGCTGCCCAGCGAGTTTTTCATTCCTATCCAGCCGAAACACTTCGCGGGACAACGGTTCCGGCTCCTATTCTTTTGTTTCTTCCACTTCACAGGCCGTTGTCCGGCGTCCATCCATCGCCACCAGAAAGACGGACGAGAGTACCAACAGAATTCCCATCCATGTGACCAAACTGGGACATTCTTGGTATACCAGAGCGCTGGCGACCACACTGGTAACCGGCTCCAACATATTGACAAAGGAGGCTGCCGAAGCGCCAATCCGCTGAATGCCTGCCGTAATCAGATAAAAGGCGCCCAAACTCCCAAGGCTGCTGACCGCCACCAACACGAACCCGGCGGACCATGTCCCCGGCAGAGCAATGCTGCCTTTTCCGACCGAGATTACGCCAAACAACAATGCGCTGCCCATAGATGCATAAAATAGCTTGACAATCAGCGGTAGCTGATTGATCTCTCCCTTCTCATTGGAAATCATGTAAAAGGAATACGTCAGGCTGGACGCCAGGGCAAGCAGGATTCCAATCCACTGTGCGCCTCCCGCTCCATCTAAGTTTGTGATCAGCAGCATTCCAAAAATGGAGCACACAATTGCAATTCCTTTGTAGCCGGACAACTTCTGTCCGAAAAAGAGTACCATGGCAACCGAAACGATGGTTGGATATAAGAAATGCAGTACGGTAGTCAGCCCCACCGGAATGCACATGCAAGCGCTGCTGATCAAGAAAGAGGTGGCACCCATCCCGATGGATCCCACCATCAGCAGCCGTACCAACAGCTTAGGCTTTATTCGGATCGGGCAGCGCTTTTTCCACGCAATCACAAACGACATGACACAGATGATCGCCTGAATGTAAAACGTAATACATTCCGCCGACAAGCCGCTCATCATCACAAATTTATTTGCGGT
>JBFWME010000059.1:0-13475 GCA_050251755.1 Lawsonibacter sp.
CCAACAAAAAGCTCCACGTCAGAGGGTATAAGGAAGAGGGCACCATCACCACACCCTTCGACATGCGGGTACGCAACGACATTGACCGGTTCCACCTGGTCATGGACACGGTAAAGCGCCTTCCCCAATTGGGCAACAGCGCCTCCTACCTGATTCAGGAGATGAAGGACAAGCTGGTGGAGCACCGCCAGTATATTACCACCTACGGTCAGGATCTGCCTGAGGTACGGGAGTGGAAATGGAACGGTGGAAAGGGCAACTATTAAGACCACAGGGGTTGACCCGGCCGGCCGGTCCATGCTATAATTCTCACAACGCTTGGCATGAAGCTGGCATTTGACCCCATGGCATGTTGATTAATCTGAATGAAATACCGTGAAGGTATGTGCTGCCCAGAAGGGTGGAACCGCCTGCGCGGTATTTTTTTCTTGTTTAATAAAGGAGAGAACCATATGACAAAGAACAACCATCAGATTAAAAATATGGTCGTGGCCGCCCTGATGCTGGCCCTGGCCTACGTTCTTCCCAACTTTACCGGCAACATCCCTCAGATCGGCTCTATGCTGCTGCCCATGCACCTGCCTGTCATGCTGTGCGGGTTCCTGTGCGGCGGGCCGTGGGGCGCGGCGGTGGGCTTTGTCGCCCCCCTGCTGCGTTCCATTCTGATTGGGATGCCGCCCATGTTCCCCACCGCCGTTTCCATGGCCTTTGAACTGGCCGCTTACGGCTTTGTGTCCGGCTTTTTATACAAGCGCCTGCCTAAGAATCTGGGCGGCATCTACGCCTCTCTCATTGGGTCCATGCTGTGCGGCCGGATGGTGTGGGGTGTCGTCCGTGCCGTTCTGACCCTGGCCGGCAACAACAGCTTTTCTTTCTCCGCTTTCATTGCGGGCGCCTTTACCACTGCCATTCCAGGCATTCTCGTCCAACTGGTGGCCATCCCTGTGATTGTGCTCGCCCTTCAGAAGGCCAAACTGGTCTCCCAGACCGCTTGAGCCATGGATTCTGTGGCGGAGCTCCTGAAGGAGCATTTTAACAACCACCCGGGTATGGAGCCCAGGGACGCCGTGAAATTCCTCTACCAAAGCTACATGGGTGGCGGTCACCTGATTCCGGACGAATCCACCTCTCTGGCCCGTCTGGAGGCGGAGTGGGCACAGGTGGACAGCGCTCCATCCGCCCCCTTGGGCGAGCCCCTCGGGAACGGATTGTACCGCTTACATCTCAATGCCTGTAAAGGGATTGGACTGTCTCCTTTTACCATCAACCGTCTCTTTTTTCTCACCGCCCAGAGCACCGTGCCGGATCCGCAGGGATTGGCAGGCGCCCTGAATTTAGTGGATACACTTCCCTTTTCCAGGGAAATAGCGGACGACTATCTGGTCCAATATCGAGTGCAGGGCTGCCCCTTAGTCAGCCACAGTGAAACGTATCGAGCGGCTTATTCCCCCGCCTACCGCATTGTTTCCTCGCATTATGGTAACTTGATTCCTCTGCTGTTCGCCATCGACCGGCAGAGGGCCGAGCATCCCCAGGTACGCGTGGCCATCGACGGCCCCTGTGCCTCCGGAAAATCCACTTTGGGGCGTCTTTTGTCCCAAATTTACCGCTGCCCCTTGGTCCACATGGATGATTTTTTCCTCCAGCCCGAGCAGCGCACCCCCTCTCGTTTGTCGGAGCCCGGCGGAAACGTGGAGTATGAGCGCGTTCAACAAGAGGTTTTGGCCCCTTTGTGCCGGGGGGACACCGCCCGCTACCGGCCTTGGCAATGCCACCTGGGTAAGTTTGGCCCCGAGATTGTGGTGGATTCCACTCCTCTTACCGTCGTGGAAGGGAGCTATTCCCTCCACCCCGCTCTGCGGGACGCCTACCATTTGCGGGTGTGGACCGAGGCCCCATGGCCGGTCCGATCCCGACGATTGCAGGCACGGGACAAGCAGGGGGCTCTGCTGGAACGGTTTTTGAATCTCTGGATTCCAATGGAGGACCGTTATTTTTCCGCCTGCCATGTGAAACAGTGCTGTCACCTGTCTCTGTCCGGCACCGATCTGGTCTGAACGATACGCACCGTTGGTGGTTTTTCCTTTAAATCACAGGAACGGTACAAAGCTCCGCTCATGCGGATCATAAAACAGGAATGGGACCGGTGCAGCCTACGCGCACCGGTCCCATTTTATCTCTTTTTTCATGGACGAATCAAAGGAAGTCTGGGAAAAAAGTCTTATTCCGCTCCGCCCGGTGCCACAAACGCCTCCACCTCTTGGGTAATCCGGGCCAGATGCTCCCGGATCGCGATATGCTGGGGGCACAGTTCCTCGCAACGGCCGCAGGCCACGCAGCGGTCCGGCCTGGCCCCCTGATCCAGCATATTCCAGGCCCGCTTTGTCAACTGCCTGTTTTCATACATGGCCATGTTGTTCCAAAGTTGAAAACTGCCTGGAATGTCCACCCCCACAGTGCACGGCATACAGTAGCGGCAGCCGGTGCAGCCATTTTTCAGCCGGCGGCGGAGCAGACGGGCGGTCTCCTCCACTGCTGCCCGCTCCTCTTCATTCAGGGGGCGGAACGGGCCAAAGGTATCCAGATTGTCCGCCAACTGCTCCGCCGTGGACATTCCGCTGAGCACCACCTTTACCCCCGGCTGGCTGGCCACCCAGCGCATGGCCCAGGAGGCCGTAGATGCCTTTGGGTCCAGCGACCGGAGAGGGGCGGTCACCTCATCGGGCAGCTGCGCCAGAGAGCCGCCCTTCACCGGTTCCATCACCACCACCGGAATTCCTTTGCGGTTTGCCAGCTCCAATCCTCTCAGCCCGGCCTGATGGTTTGTGTCCATGTAATTCAGTTGAATCTGGCAAAAATCCCACGCGCGGTAGGTTAAGATGTCCTCAAACACCTCATAGCTATCGTGAAAGGAAAACCCCAGGTACCGCAGCTTCCCTTCACGCTGGTACTCCTCCAACAGCTCGGGGATTCCTAGCTCCACCATGTTATCCCAAGTCTTCCGGCTTAGGCTGTGCAGGAGATAGAAATCTACATAGTCCGTCCGCAGCCGCTCCAGCTGCGCTTGGAAGAACTCCTCCGCCCGCGCACGGCTGTCCACCTCCCAGCAGGGCAGCTTGGTGGCTAAATAAAAGCGATCTCTGGGGTATTGGGACAGAGCTTGGCCCAAAAAGGGCTCACTGTCCCCCTCGTGGTAGGGCCAGGCCGTGTCGTAGTAGGTGACCCCTGCCGCCATAGCCTGGTCGATTAGCGCCTGGGCCTTTTCGTCATCCAGCCTGTGGGTCTCCCGGTCCAGGGGGAAGCGCATACATCCGTATCCCAACAACGAAGGACTGCTTCCGGTTCCGGTCATCATGCGATATTCCATGTTCTCAACCCCTTTCCAGCTCATCCGCCATTTGCTCCACTGCCTGGGCGACATAGGACGGTAAGCTTTGTTCCTTGACCCCTGCTATTACGACCCCGCAGCTGTTCATAGGCACCAGAAATTTTTTGGCCCGGCAGGCGCCCACCGCTTCCGCAATTGCGGGGGTCACTTCCCCCAAAATTGCGTGGGCCACCACGATACCGATTGGGCCCAGCACCGCGTCTGCGTCCATCACGCCCCGCATCACCGGGTTTTCTCCCGTCGCGCCAAAATCAGCCCCTGCCTTCAGCATGGTGGCAGTGGCAATGCTGTTCGTCCCCAGCGCATACACCTGGGCCTGCGGCAGGCGCGCTTTGGCTGCCTCGACCAGCAGCTTTCCCAAGCGTCCTCCCTGCCCGTCCACAATGACAAGTTTCATGGTTCTCTCTCCTTCGGCCCGATTCGTGTTTTTGTAATTTAAACATTTTTCCCGCTCTTTTGAACGGAAATGGCAAAATCAATTCAAAAAAGGAGACCACTCACCAAATCGGAGCATAAGATGACCAGGGGGTGGTTTCCATGCGTTCCCTATTTGACAGCAACAGCTGTGACCTGCTGGTGCTGGCGGTTGTCCTGTCCGTTTTACTTGCTCAGGATCAGAATCAGAGTCAACTTGCAAAAATGGCCGCCTTCTTCACTGTCGTTGGAGATACGCTGGGTTTGTTCGCGCTTCAGCCCGGCCTGTTTACTTGCTACAGCAAAGAAATTCTTTCAGCTCTTGACACTTCAACCAAATCCGACGCGGAACATGACAAGGGGCAGGAGACTCAAGCCTCAAAATAAGCCCGGATTTCCTCCATGCGGTCCACCGCTGCCTGATAACCTTTTGCCCACAGCAGGCGCAGCTTTTCGGGGTTGCGTTCGGTGCGGGACACCCCCATGGTCGAATCCGGCGCAATGACAAGCAGCCTTCCCTGCCGCTCCAGCTCAAAAATCTGTTTTCGGTTTTCATTATAAACCTCTGCCCGGTGCTCCATGGCGGCGATAAAATTCGGATACTCCCGATAGGTTTTCTGAATCAGGCGCATCAGACTGTCCGGTTTGCGAACAAAGTCCCGCGTGTGGCTCAGCACCACAATCACCCGGTCACAGCCCTGCTCTAACGCGCGTTGCCAGGGGATGGAGTCCGCCACGCCGCCATCCAGATACGGCTGCCCGTTTATGTGATAAATGGGAAACATCAGCGGCATGGCGCAGGTCGCCTGAAGCAGCTCGGAATGCCTTTCCCGACGGGATACCTCGATGTAATCGGCTTTTCCCGTGTTCAAATTGGTCACCACCGCCTCCACTTGGCCGGGGTACGCCGCAAAGGCGTCGTAGTCAAATGGAATCAGCTCGTTTGGGATGGTATCATAGGCAAATTTCAGCCCAAAATAACTGCGGTTGTGGCGATTGGCCAAATTGTGCATTCCCATGTACCGCCGGTCTGAGGAATAGGTAGTGACCACCTCCAGATTACGGCGCGGCTGGCGGGATAGGTAACTCACCCCGTAAGCAATCCCGGCCGAAACACCGACCAGGTAGTCGGGCATGATATTTCCCTCCAGAAAGCCATCGCATACGCCGCTGGAAAAAATCGCACGGAGGGCACCGCCCTCCAGAACCAGTCCTGTCTTCATTGGCTGAACCTCTTTCATCACGCTTCCGGATACTTGCCCGGACAATTTGTGCCTCCTAATAGTCGGCGATCAGATAAGGCACAGTCGGCTTTGCCGACTGCAGTCCGTGGGAAGCAGCCCTCCCGCCCCCCTTCACCGTCTGAGGCAAACCGGTACGTAAAGCGACCGATGGAAACATTATACCCTTACCTTTTGTTTTTTGCAATTGGATTGACAGACGGGCCTTTCCAGGAATATGATAATCTTATCCTATTTTTTTAGAAAGGCTGGATCAACATGGGCAAACTATACTCCAGTGTGGAAGCACTGATCGGAAATACTCCTCTCCTGCGTCTGGAACACTATGGAAGCAAACATCACTTTGAATCCACCGTGCTGGCAAAGCTCGAATTTCTCAACCCCGCCGGCTCCGCCAAGGATCGGGTCGGGCTGTTTCTCATCCAGGATGCCGAACAGCGCGGACTCCTAAAGCCAGGCTCCACCATCATCGAGCCCACCTCGGGCAACACCGGCATTGGGCTGGCCTGCGTGGCCGCCGTCCGGGGTTACAAGGTCATTCTGACCATGCCAGACACCATGAGCGCCGAGCGGCGCGCCATGCTGGCCGCTTACGGCGCCGAGCTGGTCCTCACGCCCGGTATCCATGGCATGCAGGGCGCAGTGGAAAAGGCCAAGGAACTGGCCGCTTCGATTCCGGGCAGCTTCATCCCGGGACAGTTTGACAACCCCGCCAACCCGGAAGCTCACTACCGCACCACCGGACCCGAAATCTGGCGAGACACCAATGGGCAGGTGGATATTTTCGTGGCCTGTGTAGGTACCGGCGGCACCTTGTCCGGATCCGGCCGGTACCTGAAGGAACAAAATCCGGCCATCCAGGTTGTGGCGGTGGAGCCCGACGCCTCCCCTCTGCTGTCCGGCGGGCAGCCGGGCCCCCACCAGATTCAGGGCATCGGAGCTAATTTTATCCCCGCCGTTCTGGACCGAACCATCTACGATCAAGTGATTCGGGTCAAAGACGAGGATGCGTTTCAGTCTGGGCGCGATCTCGTCCGCACCGAAGGTGTTCTGACCGGTATTTCCTCCGGAGCAGCCCTTTGGGCGGCAGGCCGTCTGGCCCAAATGCCGGAAAACCGGGGAAAGACCATCGTGGTCCTTCTCCCAGACTCCGGAGACCGTTACCTTTCCTCCCCCATGTTTGCATAAAATAACCGTTTCCAATTTTTGTGACCGCATAATTTGGCTGGAAGCGCCCAACACTAGGGATACATTATCCAATAAGGAGGTATCCCATGAAACGTTTTGTCCCCTTCCGCCGGACGCTGACGCCTCTGCTGGCTCTGGCGATGCTCTGTACCCTGGTACTCCCCACCTCCGCTTTTTTCTGGAACAAAAAGAACTCTGCCCCTTATGTGGCCGACTTCTCAAAGAACGGACTGATCGGTACCATCATCGCCTTTGACGCGGAGGACTTTGTGGTCAAGACGGACAACAAGGCCCAGCTCAACAGCGTCACCATCCGGTCTCTTCCCGATCCGGGTGCCGGAACCCTGGTAATCGGCGGCCAGCCCGTGGAAGTAGGCTCTGAAATCGACAGCACCGCCCTCGGCGGCCTGCGATTCCAGACCTCGCAAAACCCCACCGTCACCACAACCACCTTTACCTTTACCCCCTCGTTCTCCTCTGCGCAGGACTGCAAGGACACCACTGTGACCCTGTATCTGCTCACCGAGGAAAATCAAGCTCCCATCGCCCGAAACATGGACCTGTCCACCTATCGAGACATCGCCATCACCGGCTATTTTGACGCCGTGGACGTGGAGGGCGATACGCTTACCTTCCAGCTTACCTCCACGCCCGCCCGTGGGGCAGTCAAGCTGGCAGACGATGGCTCCAGCCAATTCGTCTACACCCCTTATGAAGGGAAGACCGGCAGCGACTCCTTCTCCTATGTGGCCGTGGATCCCGCCGGCAACACCTCTCCAGAGGCAAAAATCACGGTTCGGATTGAGAAAGCCGACACGAAGGTGACCTATTCCGATTTGGAAGGCAATCCCGCTCATAAGGCCGCCATCCGTCTGGCAGAGGAAGGCGTGTACGTGGGCCAGTATATGGACGGCCGCTACTTTTTTGACGCTTCCGCGCCCGTCAGCCGCGCCCAGTTTTTGACCATGGCAATGGCGGTAACCGGAATGGAACCCATGGACGGCATCACCCTCACCGGCTTTACCGACGACGCTGCCATTCCAACCTGGGCCAAGGGCTCGGTCTCTGCCGCTTTGAAGGCGGGCGCTATCCAGGGCTCTCAGGATGAGACCGGCGCCCCCGTGTTCGAGGCCGACGCCCCCATCACCCGGGCAGAGGCCACCGTCATGCTGAACAAGCTCCTCAATGTCGCCGATGTGCCTGCTGAGGTATTTCTCTCCGGCACGGAGCCTCATTGGGCGTCCCAGGCCGCGGCCAATCTGGCCGCCTCCGGCATCCTCCACACCGATAGCACCAACACCGTGGCACTGTCCGACCAGTTGACCCGTGGCGAAGTGGCCGAAATGCTGGACGGTGCGCTGGACGTGCTCGCCTCCCGCGAAGACGACGGTTGGCTGCCCTGGTAATCAGCTGCCTCAGTCCGGCCACAGGCTAATTTCATCCGGAATTGATCCCGTTTCAACGCATTTCCACAAAAAGGAAAAAACACCCCCGGACATTGTCCGGGGGTGTTTTTTTCTTAATCCTCGTCCGCCGCCGCGTCATAAATCGCCCGTCCGGCCGCGACTCCAGCGATAGGGGCAGAGGTCACGCCGGCTGCTGCCCGAAATCGGGCCCGGGACTTTTTGATCTCGTCGTAAGCCTCGGCCACAGCCTCCTCGGTCCGGCGCAGGGCATCCTCGCAGTATTCGTTGGCGGAGCGCTTCAGCTCGCGGCTGCGCTCCTCCGCCTGCTGAACCATCTCGTTCGCCTGCTGCTTGGCCTGGAGGGTAATCACGTCCTCCGACAACAGTTGGCGTGCCTTATCCTCAGCCGCCTTGCGAATCACCTCGGCCTCCCGCTTGGCGGACGCCACCAGCTCGGCCCGGTTTGCCATCATCTTTCGAGCCTCGCCCAACTCCATGGGAAACTGGCTCCGAATGTCGTCAATCAGATCCAGAGCACGGTCCCGCTCAATGACACATTTGTCGCTGGACAAGGGGGCGTTCTTCGCCTCGTCAACCATCTCAAAAAGCATGTCCAGCAATTCTTCCACGCCGCTTGCCATCTGTCATACTTCCTTTCCTTGCATTTCCCCCATACGCCGGTTCACATCGTCCACGATCTCCCGTGGAACAAAGTCCCCCAGGTTCGCCCCATATCGGGCCATCTCCTTGACAATGGTGGAACTGAGGTATGTATATTTTTCACTGGAGGCCAAAAACATGGTCTCCAGATTTGGGTTCAAATGGCGGTTAATCACCGCCATTTGGACCTCCTGTTCAAAATCCGACACCGCCCGCAGACCCTTCACCACCACATGCGCCTTCCGCCGCTTGGCATAGGCGGCCAACAGCTCATCCGAGGAGTCCACCTCGATGTTGGTAAAACGGGCCGTGGACCGGCGCAGCAGCTCCACGCGCTCCTCCGGTGTAAACATTCCCTGCTTTTTGGAGTTAACCATCACGCACACAATCAGCTTATCGAAGCAGGACGCCGCCCGCCTAATGATGTTCAAATGGCCCAGCGTCACCGGGTCAAAACTGCCGGGATAAATGGCCGTATTCATACTCGTTCACTCCCCGCTCGGTGGCAGATCGTCAGCTTAATCCTGCCATACCGATATGCTCTCCCCTGCTCATAAGGGGGCGCCAGCAGGGGAAGATCCCGCTCTGCGGCACTTTCACAGGCTATTATACCATGTTCCCGAAGAATGTCAAACCTTGTAATGGACTCCAGACAACGAGCCAGCAAATCGGTCTGATACGGCGGATCCAGAAAAATCACATCAAATTTCTCCCTGCAGGAGGCCAGAAACGACAAGGCATCCCCCTGGACCACACGGGCTTGTTCACTCAGCCCGCAAACCTTCAGATTCTCCCGAATGAGGCCGGCGGCCTCCCGCCGCTGGTCCACAAAGGTACAATCAACCGCTCCTCTGGACAGCGCCTCGATGCCAAGCTGGCCGGTTCCGCCAAACAGATCCAGCACGGTTCGTCCCTCCAGATCAAATTGAATAATATTGAACAATGCCTCCTTCACCTTGTCGGTGGTGGGACGAGTATCTGTCCCCTGCAGTTCTTTCAGCCGTCTGCCCCGTGCGGAGCCCGATATCACACGCATGATTTTTGTTCCTTTCTTCCATCCCATCCACTTTATGAATGAAAATACTGATACACCGCCTGAGCGGTATTCTGGGGCACCACGGCCCTCAGCTCCTCCACAGAAGCAGCCCGGATCGCTTTGATGCTCTTAAAGTGTTTCAGCAGCTGTTTCCGGCGTTTTTCCCCCACACCTGGTATCTTGTCCAGAACCGAGGTTTTTACGTGCCCCGCCTGGAGCTGCCGGTGATATTCGATGGCAAATCGATGCGTCTCCTCCTGAATCTGTCCAATTAGGGCAAACACCGCCGGAACCGCCTGAATCCCGATCTCCCGCCCGTCCGGATGGACCAGGGCACGGGTTCGATGCCGGTCGTCCTTCACCATTCCAAACGCCGGAATCTCCAAATTTTGTGCCGCAAGTACCCGGGCGGCTACCTTGACATGCTCGTATCCCCCGTCGATCAAAAGCAAATCCGGCTTGTCTGCAAACTTTTCGTCCCCGGCTAAATAACGGCGAAACCGTCGGGTCAGCACCTGCTCCATAGATGCATAGTCGTCCGGGCCTGTCATATCTTTCAGCTGAAACCGGCGGTAATCCCGCTTCAGCGGCCTGCCATCCACATAGACCACCATAGAGGCCACGATGTCGCTGGCCCCTGTGTTGGAGATGTCATAGGACTCCATCCGCCTGGGCATGCGTTCCATTCCCAGCATCCGGCCCAAGGTCTCCAGCAGCTTATTCTGCCGCTCTTCCCGGGTGGTGGCCCGCTCCACTTCCTCCCTGGCGTTCTGGTTGGCCAGCTTGATCAAATCTACTTTCGCGCCGCGCTGCGGGGTCACCAGCTCCACCCGAGCCCCCACCTGCTCCGACAGCATCCGGGTCAGCGGCACCTGATCCGACAGCTCACAGGGCAGCAGAATCTGCTTGGGCAGTCGGGCACGTCCGACATAGTACTCCCGCATGAGGGAGGACAAAACGGCCTCCGTCTCTTCCTCCACCGGCGTCTCAAACAGGTCAAACTCTTTGGCGGCCAGTTCCCCTTCCACATAGTGGAGTACCACAAAGCAGCTCTTGGCCGTTCCCCGAAAGAATCCGGTCACGTCGGTATCCGCCAAAGAACCGGCGATCACCTTCTGCCGCTTGCCCAGCAGTTCAATGGCGCGCAGCCGATCCCGAAGTTCGGCGGCCCGCTCGAAGCGGAGATCCTCCGCCGCCTGCTCCATCTCGGCGGTCAAGTCAGCCTGTACCTCTTTGAATCGGCCCTCCAGCAGCGACACAGCCTGGGCCATCGCCTGATCGTGCTGCTGCTTCAGGTCCTCGCTGCGGCAGTAGCCGTCGCACTTGCCCATGTGAAAGTTCAGGCAGGGGCGCTCTTTTCCAATATCCCGTGGAAATCTCTTATTGCAGGACGGGAGCCGAAGGGCGGTACGCAGCGCATCGATAATCGCCTGGGTATTGTGTCGACTGGCATACGGCCCAAAGTACCGCGCGTGGTCCTCTACGGCTTTACCGGCCAGAGAAAATCGGGGGTATGCCTCGTTGGACAGGCGGATATAGGGGTATCCCTTGCTGTCCTTCAGGAGAATGTTGTAGCGGGGCTGATGGCGCTTAATGAGCGAACACTCCAGCACCAGCGCCTCAAACTCGCTGTCGGCGATGATCACGTCGAAGTGATCAATCTGGGACACCATGGCGCGGGTCTTTTCCGTGTGGCCGGCTGAGTCCTGAAAATACTGGGAAACCCGATTTTTCAGGCTTTTGGCCTTTCCCACATAGATCACGGTGTTTTCGGCATCCTGCATAATATAGACACCGGGTTTGAATGGAAGGCTGAGTGCCTTCTCTTTCAATTCTTCAAAGGTCATGGTATCCTCCTCTCTGTTCGGATGACAGTGGGACGTCAAAAAAGGCACCGCTAAGCGGTGCCTTTTTGTTGGTAATCGGCTTACTCAGAAAAATCAGAAGAGATCATCTTATACAACGCCTCGACCGCTTCTTTCTCGTCGGAACCATCTGCAATGAGCTTGATGGGAGTGCCCTTTACAATTCCCAAAGACAAC
This sequence comes from Lawsonibacter sp., assembly GCA_050251755.1. Lineage (GTDB taxonomy): Bacteria > Bacillota > Clostridia > Oscillospirales > Oscillospiraceae > Lawsonibacter. The sequence goes on from JBFWME010000059.1 coordinate 11,376, forward strand.
ACACCAAGCAGACTCTTGGCGTTGACCTTGCGCTCCTCCTTTTCCACCCAGATGGAGCTTTTAAACTCGTTAGCCTTCTGGATAAAGAAAGTAGCGGGTCTGGCGTGCAGGCCGACCTGATTGTTCACGACTGCTTCCTGACTATACATAAGCTGTACCTCCGCCTCGTCGTATTGTGTGACATTAGCATACCAGATTTATCCCACCGTCGTCAATGACATTTTTCACAAATATTACATTGCTTTTTCACAAAGATTACGGGATTTTCTTTTGATTTTTTGCAAAGATGACGAACGCCAACTCTATTTTTCCACTTTTCATCCCCCATAAGACCTTTTCGGCCTTCTTCGCCACTGTGATACGTTTCAAAATGAGCTGTGTCCAATCAAAAATCTCAAAAACTGAGCCGTGCAGGTCGAACTTCAGACGCTACTTTAATTCGGCCACGGTCACTCCGTCTTCTCCCTCGCCATAGCGGCCCGGGCGGAATGATTTGACATAACGGCTGCGTTTCAGATAGGCGCGGACCGCACTGCGCACGGCTCCGGTCCCCTTCCCGTGGATGATGGTCACCGTCTCCAGCTTGCCCAACATGGCAGTATCCAAAAAGCGTTCCAACACGGAGGTGGCCTCGTCGGTCATCATTCCCCTTAAATCAATCTGGGCGGGAACGGCTGCGGTTCGAAGGGTGTGCTGGGCCTGGGTCATGATGCGGCGGGCCTCCTTCCGGGTCCGACTCTCCCCTTCCACGACCCGTACCTCGGCCTGCTTGGCTGAAATCTTCAGGATCCCCGCTTGCAGCTGGAGAGAGCCATCCTTGTTCACCGACAGCACGGTGGCCTCTGTGCCCATGGACACCAGCTCCACCGTATCTCCGGCCACGGCAGGCCGGGTGGGGGGCGGAACTTCCGCTTCCCGGACAGGCCCGCCGATGTTCCGCTCCGCTTCATTCAGCAGCCGGCGGGATTCCGCCCGGCTGTCATTTACCTGCTGCCAGTCCAGCTTGTCCTGGCGCTTTTGCATATCCTTCAGTTCGGAAATGGCCAGGTCGCTGGCCGCACGGGCCTCCTGAATGATGGCCCGTGCTTCGGCCTGAGCCTTCTCCACCACTTTCGCTCGCTCCGCATCCTGCTTTTCCCGGTACTCCCGGACTTTTGCGGCGGACTGCTCCATCTCCAGCTTCAGCCGCCGGGCCTCGGCGCGCTCCTTCTCCATCTCCTGACGCTGCTGGTCCAGCCGGGTGAGCACATCCTCAAACCGAACATTTTCCGCGTCCAGTCGTTCGGCAGCCTTGTCAATGATATGCTTGGGCAGGCCCAGCCGCCTTGAAATCGCAAACGCATTGGATTTTCCTGGAATTCCCAAAACCAGACGGTAGGTGGGGGCAAGGGTCTCCACGTTAAATTCACAGGAGGCGTTCTCCACGCCTGGGGTGGTCATGGCATACACCTTCAGCTCCGCATAGTGGGTGGTGGCACACACCTGCGCCCCAATCCCCCGGGCGGATTCAATGATGGCGGCGGCCAGAGCCGCGCCCTCCACCGGGTCGGTGCCCGCCCCCAGCTCGTCAAACAGAATCAGGGTATCGCTGTCCGCCTCTCCCAGGATTGCCACAATGTTGGTCATGTGGGAGGAAAAGGTAGACAGGGACTGGGCAATGGACTGCTCGTCCCCAATGTCGGCCAGTACCCGGGCAAACACCCGAACCGTGGAGTCATCCTTGGCCGGAATATGGAGGCCGCACTGGGCCATCAGCGTAATCAGGCCAATGGTTTTCAGCGTTACCGTTTTTCCGCCGGTATTCGGCCCGGTGATGACCAGCGTGTCAAAATTCTCCCCCAGCGCCAGGTCGTTGGCCACTGCCTTCTTTTGATCCAGCAGGGGGTGCCTTGCACCCCGCAGGCGAATATACTTGTCAGATAACCTTGGCTCTGTACAGCCCAGCTTCAAAGACAGATGCCCTCGGGCAAAAATGGCGTCCAGCCAAACGAGGATCCGGTAGTCCTCCAGAATGTCCTCCTTATGGGCGGCGCACTCGGCGGACAGCTCCGCCAGAATTCGCTCAATCTCCTTTTTCTCCTTGGCCAGCAGCTCCCTCAG
>JBFWME010000060.1:0-13334 GCA_050251755.1 Lawsonibacter sp.
CTACAAAAGTCAGAGCGCCAAACAACTTCTGCAGCAGTTCGGGCTGGGGCTGTTTCAGCACAATTTCCAAGATGGTCAGGATTGTTTCAAGCCCCTCTTTCCCATTGTCTTCAAAATGGGGAGCTTCCTGGGGCAAATCCGCGTAAACCGCGTAGAGTAACCGGCAGGCGGCCTGTGCCGCAGGCGTACAGTACAGCCCGATCAATTCAAGACTCCTGCTTAAAACTGCGGAATCCTGTTGCAGCATCCCCGTTACAAGCAAATACGGACCAATCATGGGCCGCAGTGCGGGCCTGCCCTCCTTTTGGATTGCTCCTTCGACACAGGCAGCTTCAAACAGAGGGATCGCCGCCTGAAAATCGTTCTGATAGAACTGTGCCAGCGCCTGAAAGAAATGGATTTCCGGCAAATAGGCGCCGGGGTCCGTAATCAGATTCAACTTGGTGAGCGCCTGTGAATACAAGCCCTCTTTGATCAAAATATCAGAAGCAGTGATTACATTCCCGATATCGTTCGGGTCAGAAAAGCAAGAGAGCAGTTCCGCGCACACCGTGTCTTTGTCGGGGATTAGTTTGTTCATGGAAAACCCTACCCGATACAGGGCGGTATAATAATTTGGATTATATCGAAGCGCCGCCCGATACCATTCAAGTGAGGCTTCATAGTCTTCCATCAGGGCATAGAGATCCCCCAGCAGATACGCCGCCCGATACGTGCCGCACCCTTCCATGAATTCGAACGGAGCAGGCGGTACTCCCATTTCCAGACACCGATTCAGACTTTTGATTGCCAGAGTATATCGCCTTGTTCGAAAAAAGATGATTGCCCGGACAAATTCATAGTCGGTGCAGAGTGGAAATACGCCCAACGCCTCCTCGATTAGGTCCATAGATTCTTTGAACCGCCCCAACGCGTCCAGGGAGGTAATCATCCGCAGATACAAATGTGCAAACATCATGTGGTGTTTTTGAGCGTTTTGATAGGATTTCAGATAGTAATTCAGGGCTTCCTCCACGCGGTTCAGAGCAAGATATTCATTTCCCAGATAGTATTGAGCAAAAAAGTCATCGGGATTTTCCTCCAATTCCTGCTCCAGGATCGGCATGTTTCGTCCTCTCTTCTGCTTTTTTGCAATCGCGCTATCCAAGTATCCGTAGTGATTCAAAATGACGCGGAGCGTTTCAAAATGGTGGACAAAGTCCGTCATATCGTCGCAGACAATCTGCTCGTGGATCGCGCCCTCATACCGGTACTTCCCATTGTTGCGAAGCAGACGTAAGGCGTTGTGCATAGTAAAGTCCTGGGGTGAATAACTGCCGATATAATTCCGAACCCGAAAATAGGCGCCGTCCTTTTCGGTCGTATTGATAAATGCGACAATGGTGTCCAAACCATTTTGATCAACTTGCTCATCTGCATCCAGAAGCAGAAGCCATGCGCTTTTGGCGTGACGAATCGCAAAGTTTCTTGCGTTGGAAAAGTTGTCATCCCACGGGTAATCATAGACCGTAGCGCCCAGACTCTCTGCGATATGAACCGTATTGTCAGCGGAACCGGTATCCACCACGACAATTTCATCCACAATGTTCCCAACACTTTGAATGCAATTCGCAATATTTTTCTCCTCATCTTTTGCAATCAGGCAAAGACCCAATGTTTTTTGCTTTTTTTCAGAAGGGATAGGCTCCATTTGAAGTTCTCTCCTTGACTGCAGCTCCCTTGACGCATGGGCACGGCATCGCCTGCGATTGACGGCCATGCCGGCCGGGCTGTTGGGATGCATGCGATGGTCTTGGACACAAAATCGGTCGCTTGTATCCGCAACAGACGGAACCCAAGACCACAGAATACACTACTGAAAAATGCTGGTAGACTGCTGTGTCACAGGCTGACCAACATCCGGAGTGTCGGAAGATACGAATGTCAAACGGCCGTTCCCCACCCGATATACCGCTCTGGGTTGGATGACTCCGTTGGCAAATATGGTTTGGTACGAGCTGAGCATTGGCGGCATAATCCGGGAGGAATGATAAGCCTTTATAGCATCCTGGTTCGTAAAAAGGTGCGTTCCGTTCGCGTATGCCACGTATTGATTGACGCTCCCTTTTAGCAAACGGCCGAGAGCATCCAATACGCGCATGGATTCCAGGAGAATTGTTTCCCCTTTTGCGGGGACATGGTGCAAACGCAGGCATCCTTTTTTGATTTCATAGGTGTCCTGAGGCTGCAGCATGCCGTTGACAAAGAGATTCCAGCAGGACATATCCTGTGGATCGGGAATCCCGCCGCATCCATAAGCCTTCCATGCATCCTCGTCTGTATAGCTGTTTCGGTCGCCGTCCGATGCCGTAACATAATACCCCGTTTGTACATTCACCCGAGGGCTGTTTCGACATCCCATATCGACAAACAGGAGTGTGATCGGCACGCCGTCCGGGGGGACGTCCCTTGTTAGAAATTCAAGCCGTCCTTTCCGAAGGGCATAGGTAGCTTCCGGTTGAAGAACCCCGTTGACAAAGAGACGAGTAAAGGAAATGCTGTCGGGATCTGGGATTTCCGTGTAGCCATATTCCGAGTCCTGATCCGCATCCGTAAAAAGCCTTTTTTCTCCGTCTCCCGTCGCGTTGTATTGATATGCTCTGGAAGGAAGTGGCATTAAATAGTACGGAATACAAATGCGGCTTTCAAAAACAGTTTTCAGCGGGCCGCCGTCCTCAGAACCTTTAGCAGGACAAACGCCGCTTTCCACATAAACCTGTATTTCTGTGAAGACTGAGAACGGATTGGTCGGGTTATAGAGGTTTTTTGCCTTGCAGCAAAATCCAAGCGTGCAGAAAGCAAGAGAATCTCTCGGCTGGAACGGCAGCAGAACCGTTTGAATGGATCGAAAAGGAACGGTTCTTAAAAACCTGTTCCCACATGCACACACGGTAATATAACCTTCCATTAAGATGGCGGCTGTTGCATAAACCTGGACTTCTCCAGTCTGAAGGAAAAACGGCTGCTCGCCAAAGTGATCCGCTCCGGACAGATTTTTGTACAGAATTGAATTTGGAGCGAAAGGATTTATCGCAGTTCCATCTTGATCTGAAAGATAGCAAGGGAAAGTAATGGGTTCCATAGAAGATCATCCTTGTACTCGTAGGATAGGAATGGTTAGGAGGGTTGCCATGGGTACCGGACGTTCCCACAGACACGAGTCACACCTCAATGTTCCAATTATCCTCAGCGATCCATGCTTATGTACGCTGAATTTATAGTAAGCAGGAAGTAGTCCAAGTAAATTCAAGTGGACAACGAAGGCAATGCAAACTTTTTAGCTGGGGCCTCCGGAATAAATCCAGAAGCCCCTGAAAATAGTCAGCCCGAAACCGATGTTTCGGTAGTTGGGGTATAGTCGACTACCTGCAAATCGATAACTTCATTCTGATCAATTGTTACTGCAGTTGTAAAAGTGAGGGTAAGCGTATCGGTACCATAGGAGATAACGCCATCCTTTTGCTGCACACCATTGATCGCCACTGTATAATAACCATTGGAGGAAACGGCCGGAAAACCTTCGGTCAGCGTCTCGCCCGAATTGTTTTGGAAAGAGCTGGATGCGATGGGGAATACCGTGGAATACGTGTCCGCACCCATCAAATAATAGTATCCGTTCTGGCTGGGACCAAGTGTCGTGGTCGATGTTGCAGACAAAACGAGTCTCAAGAGATCTAGAGCCATGTTATGCCACCTTTCGAGTATTTTCATACCGTTCAATGCGAATGACAGGGATCTGAGTCCTTATCATTACTATGCAGCTGTCGCGATTTGTGATCATTCCGGTTGCGGTGCCGGAAGTGCCCGGGTGGTTTCCATCGGAATTGGCGCTTATTGCAGTCCTGCTACTTTTGCAGAAACGAGAACGAGCAGTTGCGCAAAAAGAGGGCGGCCTCCGAACCGGAGACCGACCTCTTTTGTAGCTGTTGAAAATAGTGTCATCGAACATTAAGGCTGCTGCAAAAAATTAACGCACGATAAATTCAAAATTTTCCCCATAGCCGACCTGATAGCTGGAGTGAACCGTCTGCCCATCCAGCCTGACAACCCGCCCGCGCATCTCCAACTGTGGGGCATTGCGTGACACCTGAAGGAGCTTGGCCGTTTTGGCGTCGGCCCGCACAATGCGCAGCTTCATGGTGGTGCGCCGCAGTTCAATTCCCTTTTCTTCCCGGAGATAGCGGTAGGTGGAGTCGTTTTCCAGATCAATCGACAGCAGGTAGGAATATTCCAGGGGATAAAAATTGTCCTCCAGAACCAAAGGCCGGTCTCCCGCATAGCGCAGGCGGCGGATTCGCACCGCCGGCTCTCCCTCCTTCAGACCAAGCATCTCCCGCACAGCGGCCGAGGTTTGGGAGGAGATCCCCGCCTCCAGGAGCTTGGCCCGAGCCTTCAAGCCGTTGGCCTCGCACATTTCGGTAAAACTGATGGGCCCTTCGTCGAAGCGACGGGTCAACTTGGGAGAGCAGATAAAGGTGCCTTTTCCCTGCTTTTTTTCCACCAGCCCCTTGTTGACCAGCTCGTCCACCGCGCGGCGAATGGTAATTCGGCTCACATTGTACCGGTCCGACAGCTCCACCTCGGTGGGTAGGCGCCCGGTTTGGCTGAAAATACCGGTTTCAATATCCTGGTTGAGCTGCTCCACGATCTGTACATAAAGCGGGACAATGCTGTTATGATTTAAATTTGTTTCCATAGCAAAAGGCTCCATCTTTATAATTTATATCAACATATAACGTAATGCACATAAAAAACAAGTTGTTCCATGACATCCTACATGGTATGTACGAATTATAACACATAATTTGGCTTGCCACAAGAATATTTTGTTAGTTTTACTCATTTACATGGAAAAGAGCGAGCGTACCAGGGATGCTTGAGACAGCCGAAAAAGTTCCAAAGGTGCTTTCCCGGGTGCCTGCGGTTTACCGCGCGCATGAACTGTCTACCGTTGCCGGACCGTTGGCACACCTGAGTGAACTTGTACCGTGCGGGATGCGAACGCTGCAAGGCTTTTTTACAAGCGCAAAAGGCAGGCACCCGAGGGTGCCTGCCTTTTGCTTGGCGCGGGAAAGAGGCTTAGTAGTCAAATTTCCACATGTAGCGGCGATAAGACAAGGGATGCATCCGCACATCAGCCATTGCCGCGATGAACTGCTTGGAAATGGGATGAAGCAGAAGAGCGTTGAAGTATTCGCCCACCTGTTCGTCTAACTCACCCAGTCCCAAGGTCTGGGCGTCGATGATCCAGTGATGACCGCCAAACTTCTCCAGGAAGCGCTCGGCCCGCTCATCCAGGGGACGGGTGCGGCCCACGCTTTTGAACAGCAGGATGGCCAGGTTCTGGTCACAGGTCTCAAAAGCGCCATGGAAATATTCGCCGGAGTGGATGGGTACACAGTGAACGGTCTGCATTTCCTGGAAGAAGCAGAAGGCGTCGGAATAGGCGACTTCCCAGGCGGCCCCGCTGCTCATCACGTTCCATACGGTGTCATCTTTATAGGTCATGGCAAACTGAGCGGCCTCCGTCTTGGCGTTCTGGTGAGCCAAGCGGTAGATCTCAGGCATTTTTTCGAACGCCTCCATGGCTTTGTCATAGGCCTGATAGTTGTCATACTCCTTCAGCAGCCAGAAGGCGATCTTCAGAGCGGTACCCTGGCTGTTGTAGTGGACCAGGGAGGAATCCTGATACCACTCGTCGGCGTGGTAATAGGTGATGTAGTAGTCGGCCGTCTGTGCGGTGAGGGAGTCGGCATAGCCGGACAGACCGATGGTGACGGCCCCCTTTGCCTTGGCCACCTGCAGGGCCTCCACCGTCTCGGGGGTAGCCTTGGTGGAGGTGGCAATGACCAATGTGTTCTTGTCCACCGTCTTGGGTGTGGCGTTGACAAATTCACTGCTGTTATAGCCCTGAATCCGGAGCGTGCTCTCTTGGTTCAGCAGATATCGGGCGGGATAGGAAGAAGCGTAGGAGCCGCCGCAGGCGACAAACATGACCTGTTTCAGGCCGCCGTTGGCGTCCAGATCGGTTTTGGCCTTGCGCATGACCTCCATAACTTCCTGCATACCTTTGATCATAGGTTGATTCCTTCCTTTCTTCTTGTCAGCGGAGGGAGGCAGTTGCCTGCTCGTCAACGCTGTAGTGAATGCCGTCCATTTGGATGACGACGCCGTACTGGTCCTTGGCTGCCTGAAGGCTCACTTTGCCTTCCACCACGTCCTGCAGCACTTGGTCCACGGGGCGCTTTTTCGGGTCGCCGTAGCCGCCGGCACCGGGGGTAATCACCCGGATCACGTCCCCCTTCTTCAGGGGCAGGCTGGTGGTCTTGTGCCCCATCCGGGTAACGCTGCCGTCTTCCACAGACACCCGGTAGAACGCACCGGCGCCGCCCTCCTGGCCGCCGGCCAGGCCCCAGGGGTGGAACTTGTGACGGTCGCCCAGACCGGTGTAGAGCACGTCATCCTGCAAGAGCTCCAGCTCCCGCTCAATGCCCAGACCGCCGCGCATCTTGCCAGCTCCGCCGGAATCCGATTTCAGCTCATACTTCCGGGCCAAAATCTTGGTGAACTCCATCTCAGTGGCCTCAATGGGCATGTTGGAGGTGTTGGTCATGTTGACCTGAACGCCGGACAGACCGTCCAGATGGCGGGAGGCTCCACCGCCGCCGGCGATGACTTCGTGGAAGATAAAGACACTGTCGGTTCCGATGGCGCCGTCGCCAGCCAGAATCGTGGTGGTGCAGGCACCGTTGCCCGCCGTGACTGCGGTATCCGGAAAGACCGGGGCCAGTGCGCCGAAGATGGCGTCGGGGATGCGCTGGGAGCAGTCAATTTGAGCGCCCACGGGGCTTGGCTCGGTGGGGTTGACGATACAGCCCTTGGGGGCAATGATTTGAATGGCGCGGTTGATGCCCTCGTTGGCGGGGATGTCGTCGCCCATGAGCGCTTTGACGGAAAAGAAGACCGCCGCTTTGGTGCAGGGGTAAGGTACATTGATGGGGGCCTTGATCTGGGCGGCAGTCCCCGTAAAGTCGAAGGTCAGATCGTCGCCGGACACCGTGACTTTCACCTTGATGGGCAGGGGATCCGGGTACTTGTCCCCGCAGCCGTCCACATAGTCGGTGTAGCTGTACTCGCCGTCGGGCAGGGTGGACACCACCGCCCGGACCCGGCGCTCGGAGTAGGCGACCAGCTCCGCCATGCAGTCGATGAGCACGTCTCCATAGCGGGAATAGGCCTCTTGAATGCGCTGAACGCCGATCAGATTGGCGGACATCTGGGCGGTTAGGTCACCCTCGCGCTCCTGGGGCACGCGGGTGTTGTCCAGCAGCAGATCCATCACGCTGGGAATGGGCTCGTTGTCCTGGCGGATGCGGATAACGGGGATGCGGATGCCCTCCTGGAACAGGCTGTCGGCATCGCCGGAGGTGGAACCGGGCACTTTGCCGCCGATGTCGGAGTGGTGGGCGATGTTGGCGATCCAGCCAACCAGCTTGCCCTCGGCAAAGGCGGGGGCTGCAATCACGATATCCGGCAGGTGGTTGCCGCCGCCGTGATAGGGGTCGTTGGCGATAAACATATCTCCGGGACGTACATTCTCCCGGCCGAACTTCTCATAGATGTTGGGAACCACGCTGAGCATGGAGCCCAGCAGGGCGGCCAGGCTCTCCACCTGGGCCACGCTGTTTCCATCTGGGTCAATGACGGCGGTACACACGTCCCGGCGCTCCTTCATGTTGGTGGAATAGGCGCTGCGGACGATGATGCCGTAGGTTTCCTCTGCAATGGACATCAGAAGGTTGCGGACTACTTCTACCGTGACCGTATCAATTTTTCTTGCCATCTCACTTCACCTCGTCATCCTGGATTTTCAGGTTATGATAGCCGTCCACGTGGATGGTCCAGCCGGCGGGCACCACCAACGTGGTGTCCATCTGCTCGCAGATGCAGGGGCCAGAAATGACCTGGCCGGGCACGAAATCTTCTCGCAGATAGACCGGGGTGTCCACGTACTCCCCACAGCCCTGGAAGAGGACGCTGCGCTTCTCAATGGGCTGGGGCAGGGGAGTCTCGGGGCGAAGGGGAGCGGGCGTTAACTCGGGCTTGTCGATGACGCCAACGGCATAGACCCGGTAGCTGACGAACTGAACCACGGCATTTTCCTTACAGTAGCCGTAGCTGCGTTTATGCTCGGCGTGGAAGTGAGCCAGGGCCTGCTTCAGCGTCTCCTCCGTCATCTCACCGGCGGGGACGGGAATGCAGATTTCAAAGTTTTGACGCTGGTACCGCATATCCACGAAGTATTCGAAGTAGCGGCGCTCACTGGGTACGCCCTCTTTGTCCAGCAGAGCGGTGCCCTGCTCCACCATGTTCTGGAACTGCTGGTTGATCTCGTCCAGATTGTCTGCCTCGCCGTTCATCACTTTGGTGCGGGACAGGTCGAACTTGGTGTCAGCCAGCAGCAGGCCCAAAGAGCACAGGGTGCCGGGGTGGGGAGGAATCAGAACTTCTCTCATTCCCAGTTCCTTGGCCACCTCACAGGCGTGAAGAGGACCGGCGCCGCCGAAGGCCATTAGGCTGAACTCCCGCACATCATAGCCCTTCTCCACCGAGACGCTCCGGATGGCGCGCACCATGTTGGAGTTGACCACGGTGATGATTCCGTTGGCTGCCCGCTTCTGGTCCAGGTCGGACTTGTCGCAGATTTTGGCCTGAATGGCCTGCTTGGCCAACTCAATGTCCACGTCCATGCGGCCGCCCAGAATTTTCTTCTGGTTTAGCTTGCCCAGGACGATATTTGCGTCGGTCACACAGGGGTTTTCACCGCCCCGCATGTAGCAGGCGGGACCGGGGGTAGCGCCTGCGCTTTGGGGTCCCACCTTCAGAGCGCCGCCGTCGTCAATTTTGGCAATGGAGCCGCCGCCGGCGCCGATGGTGATGATGTTGATCATGGGAATGCGGGCCGGGTAGCCCTCGACGGTACGCTCGTTGGATACCTGAGGGGTGTAGTTTTCAATGAGAGAGATATCGGCGCTGGTGCCGCCCATATCGAAGGTAATAATTTTGTCCGCCTCGCACTGTTTACCGATGAACGCGGCGGCAATGACGCCGGCGGAAGGGCCGGACAGGGCGGTTTTGATGGGGCAGTCGATGGTCTCCTTGATGGAGATAATGGAGCCGTTGGACTGGGTGACATAGGGCTCCACCTGAATGCCGATGGCTTCAATGGAGTCCCGGAAGTTGTTGACGTACTGCTTCATCACGGGACCCAGGTAGCTGTTCATCACGGTCGTACTCATACGGCTGAACTCCCGGAACTCGGGAGCGAGTTTGCTGGAGACGGTGACGTAGGCCTCGGGGAATTCCTCTTGAATGATTTCTTCAATGCGCAGCTCGTGAACCGGATTGATAAAGGAAAACAGCGTGCATACCGCGATGGCTGCCACGCCCTGGGCCTTCAGGTAGCGGACCACCTGACGGGTTTCCTCTTCGTCCAGCGGGGTCTCCACCGTGCCGTCGAACAAAATGCGTTCGGTGACCGTGCAGTTCAGACCGGAGGGAACCAGGGGATAGGGCTTCTGTGCCTGGAGGTTATACAGGGAAGGACGGCGCTGTGTGCCGATCTCCATCAAATCTTTAAAGCCTTTGGTGGTGATCAGGCCCAGGCGGCAGCCCTTTTTCTCGATCAGTGCATTGGTGCCCACTGTGGTGCCGTGAGCCAGGTAGCTGACCTCTTCGGGGCCGGCTTTCTTGATGTCCAGAACATCCTGGACCCCTTTCACGATGGCTTTGGATGGGTCCGCAGGAGTGGAGCTGTCTTTGTAATTGAACAGTTCCCCAGTCTCCTGGTTGAAGACGGAGAAATCTGTAAATGTGCCGCCCACGTCAACGCCGATCATATAAGACATGTAAGTTCACCTCATCTATAATTTTAAACGTGCCCCGGAGCTTGGCCGTCCGCCCGGGCCGGAATCTGCCATCTCAAAAATATATCGTCATATAACATCATATGCCCTTCGAAGATAACATAACCTAATTTGAGGCGGTTGTCAACCCCTATTCCGAGAAAATGTGATGGTCTTGCAGCCAAGCCACGCTCTGCCGATCCGCCGTACGGGGATCTTGGCGGTAGCGTGGGTCGTTGAACTCAAAGCCGTACATCCCGGTGTAGCCGCTGGCCTCAATTTCTTCCAGATATTGAAGGAGAGGAAGATCCCCGTCTCCCAGCGCCATGTGGATGGCGGGATGGGAGTCGTGAAGGTGGACATGGCCCAGCCGGGATCCGTGGGCCAGGTAGCGGGACAGGTCGTGGCCCATATAGGCCATCTGACCAATGTCCACCATAGCCAGAGTACTATTTTCAGGAAGCAGATCCAACATCTGCCGCTGCTGCTCCGGGGTGTTGAGCACATTGGAGGACAGAGGAGTCAGGGTTTCCAGCACCAGTTTGACGCCGCTGCGCAGGCCGTATTGGGCCAACTGGGTCAGGCTGTCGGCGCTGCGCTGCCAGGCCTCGTCCACCGGGCGGTTGAAGTAGCCGCAGCCGGCGGTGACCAGAACCATGGGGCACTCCAGCGCGTGGGCCGTGTCGATGGCACGCTGGAAGTTGTGAATGCTGTAAGCGCGTAGGGAATCGTTCTCTGATGCAAGGTTCACCGGGTAGGAGCACTGCTCCGGGGTGATGCAGCATACCCGCAGCGCCCGTTCGTGAATCTGTTGGGCGATCTGGGCCAGAGCTGACCGGTCCAGAATGTCCAGACAGAGGTGGGGAGCCGCCGCCCAAAGCTCCACTGTCCCGATTTCAAGCTCCACGGCGGTATCCAGGAAGTAGTCCAGTGGATAGCGCAAATAGTGGTAACTGCCCAGGGCAAAGCGATCTTTCACAATGTGCCTCATCACAGATCTCCGTAAATCTGAGCCCGCATGGATTCCGGGACCGGGGTCCCGCAGTCGAAGGCTCCTTTTACCAGACAGGTATGAGCGGAAAAGGCTGCGGCAGAGGCCAGAGCGGCAGGCAGCACGCCCGCCCGGAAGAGCTCGCTGGACCACAGCCCTTTGTCCTCCGATTTCAGGGCGTTCAGGATGGAAACCAGCATAGCGGCGGCAAAGCTGTCTCCTGCCCCCATGGTGTCAACAGGCTGGACCAGATCAGGGGTCTGCGTGTAGAACCGGGCGCCGTCAAACACAGTGGCCCCTTTGCTTCCGCGTGTGGCGGTCACGACCCCGCACCCTTTGTCGCAGAGACGGCGGCAAAGCTCCTCCGTTGCCTGGTCGTCCAGGTCGCTGCAGGACAGAAAGGCAAAGTCCAGATAGGGGCATACCCGGTCCACACGGTCTTCTTCCGTCCAGCGGTAGGAGAAGTCGTAGCTGACCAGGCAGGGCAGGCTGTGGAGCGCGGGCAATAGTCCGTCGGTAAATCCGTTGTTGGTGGTGTGGACCAGGTCAAAGCCGGCTGCGTAGGCCAGGTCTTCCTCGCCTAAAAAAATGGGGTGTTCCTGGAGAACGCCGCCACGGTTGCTCCCTTTGAACACCCGATCGCCGTCCACCAAGGTGACCCTGGCAAAGCCGTTCTCGCCCGGATAGCTGCGGCAATGGCTTCGGCCCACACCCTTGGCATCCAGAGTGGCCTGGATGTGATCGGCGACCCCGTCCTGGCCGAAGACCCCCATAAAGTCGGACTGGGCGCCCAGTTCCTTGGCATAGACCGAGACGTTCAGCGCCTGACCGCCGGGGTACATGACCCCGGTATGGAGATAAACGTCGCAGACATTGTCTCCTAGGCCTAATACTTTTACCACGTTGTGTTCCCTCCAAATAAACAGGATGCTGCCAGGTGAGGACGAGCCGCCAGGCTCCCTCTGGCGTGCGCGGAGCCCCCACTGGCAGCATCCATATGATTTTTGTGATTAGATCATGCTTAGGCGTTGAACTGACGGGTCAGATCGTACAGGTCGGGAGTGGCGAAGAAGCCTTCCGCCTGCAGGGACTCGCCCAGAGGGGCGGCAGCGTCGATAAAGGCCTGACGGTCGATGTCACAGAAGGTAACCCCGCCCTCGTTAATCAGGAACTCCTTGTCCTCGTCCCATTGAGCAGCGATCTTGGCGGTGTGCTCTTCGGCAGCCTGGGCAGCACATTCCTCAATGATGGCCTGGTCCTCGGCGGACAGGCTGTTCCAGAACTGGGTGGAGAAACTGATCTGCTCCATGGGGTAGGCGTAGTCTACCTCGGCCACGTACTTGGCAGATTCATACAGACCGGCGGAACGGTAGGCTTCCTTGGCGCACTCGCCGCCGTCCACCACGCCCTGCATCAGAGCGAAGGGATATTCGGACCAGGAGACAACAACCGGGGTGGCGCCCATAGCCTTGGCGTTACGCTCAAAGATAGGCAGATTGGGGATGCGGTACTTCATGCCAACCATGTCGGCGGGAGAGTTGATTGCCCATTTGCAGAAGAAGATTCTGGGGTTCTTGTGGAGTTTGTACTCAACCACATGAATGCCCTGGTCATCCAGATTCTGCCAAATGCTGTCACCCAGATCGGAGTCCAGGTAGGCAAGCATGGCATCGGCGGAATCGAACGCAAAGGCCATGGACAGGATGTTCAAATCGGCGTTGTAGGTGGCCAGGGTGTCCAGGGCGGTCATAACGCCCTCCTGCAGGCCTACCTGCAGATTTTCCAGCATGGTGGTCTCATTCCCCAGCTGCTCGGCAGGGTAAAACTCGAAGGAATAACGGCCGCCAAGCTTTTCGTTTACGAGATCACAGAAATTCTGGCAGGTTTCGGCGGCAGGCTCACCAATGGCGCCGGCGTTTCCGAATTTTACCACGATGGCGTTGGCAGGAACCTCCTGCTGGCTGCTGGAGCCGGACCCAGAGGCGGAGGCGGAAGAACTTGAGCCGCTGCTGCTGACGTCGGAATTGCCGGTCTGACCACAGCCGGCCAGGCTACCAAGGCTCATCACCAAGGCAAGGGACAGAGCGAGAATCTTTTTCATACATTTTCCTCCTTATAATTCAGTTAAACTGCGCCAAGAAAGCGAGGGAGCCACATAGTAAGGGGTTCTACAAATGTAACCAGCATCAAAGTGACAAACATGGGGATCAGAAACTGCACGGTATATCTCAGAGAGGTCTCGAAATTATTCCCGGTCGCCTTAGCTGTGACGAACAGTGCGGGCGCCATGGGTGGGGTAATCAGACCGAGAGTTACGTTCAGAACTGCCATGACGCCCATCTGGATGTAACTCATGTCCAGTGCATTTGCCAGATTCATCAGCAGAGGGGCTACCATAA
>JBFWME010000061.1:0-13137 GCA_050251755.1 Lawsonibacter sp.
CTGGCTGGAAGGGCAGGCTGCGGGGCTGAATCGTTAAGAAAAAACAGCTGCCCTCTGCGAAGTTTCGCGGAAGGCAGCTGTTTTTTCTTCTCCTGTTACGCCAATTCCGGCCCTTTGGAGATCGCCATCTTCAACAGCACCGGCGTCACCAGCGCTGAGGCAACCACGCTAAGGATAATGGCAGGCAAAATTACCGGATCGATCATTCCCGCGGCAATTCCTTTCTGGGCCACCATCAACGCCACCTCGCTTCTGGCCACCATCCCGATCCCGACGACCAGCGCCTGGTGGTTCGGTACGCGGCACAGCTTAGCCCCCAGCCCACAGCCGATAATTTTGGATGCCACCGCCCCAATGATCAAAAGCAATGCAAACAGCTGAATGTCCGAGTTCATCGTCGTCATATTGGTTTTCATTCCCACACTGGCAAAAAACACCGGGGTGAACACCATATACGCGGTGACCGTAAATTTTTTGGCCACAAACTGCCTGGACTTGGTCACATTGCAGAGGATCAGGCCGGCAAAATAAGCGCCGGTGATATCAGCCACCCCAAACACGGCCTCGGCACAGTAAGACATAATCAAGCAAAAAGCCAGCGCCCAAACTGCAATTCGACGGCTGTGCCAGTGATCCACTGAAATAAACTGAAACAGCCGGCGAGCCACCAACCCAACCAGAAGCGTAAACACAAAGAACAGCGTGATTTGGACCAGCACCGTAAGGGGATTAGACCCTCCGGAGCTGAGGCCGCTGAGCACAGACAGCACGACGATTCCCAAAATATCGTCGATCAGCGCAGCGCTGATCAGAATGGTTCCGGTTTGAGTCTTCAGCTTTCCCATCTCATTCAGGGTCTCCACTGTAACGGACACCGAAGTGGCGGAAAAAACCGCCCCCACAAAGGCCGCCTTCAGTACATTTATGGCGGTAAACTCCCTGCCGAAAAACAGAAAGTATAGTCCTCCACACAGCACCAAAGGCACAATGACACCCATCACCGCAACGACAAATGCCTGCCCCCCGGTCTGTTTCAGCTCTTTCATGTCTGTGTCAATGCCAGCCGTAAACATAAGCATGATGACGCCGATTTCAGCGGTTTTCACCAGGAAATCGCTGCTCTGGAGCACACCCAATCCGCTGGGGCCAAGGATAATACCGGCAAGAAGGGCTCCCACCACCTGGGGCATATGAATTTTTTCCGATGCCAAACCAAACACCTTGGTCGACATCAAAATCAGGGCAAGCAGCAGCAAGTAAGTATACGATTCCATGCCATACAACCTTTCACTTCGCCTATGTTCATTTCACCATATTATATGCTGTTTACCCAAAATGTCAAATTCGCTCCCAGCTTTTTTGTGAATCATTCGCCTCATGTTCGTTCCAAAAAATTCCATTTTAAACCGCTGCGACATTGACTTTACTCGGTTTTTCTGATATGTTAATTACAAAATAAAGTAAGTAGGAGGCTAAGTACTTTGCAGGCATTTGAATTTTATTCCCCCACCCACATCTTCTTCGGCCCCGGCACGGAGGAGCAAACCGGAAAACAGGCCGCGGCCCACGGCGCTTCCCGGGTTTTGGTGGTCTACGGCGGGCAGAGTGCCGTCAAAAGCGGACTGCTGGATCGGATTTTGTCTTCTCTGGATCAGGCCGGTCTGGCCCATTCCGCCCTGGGCGGTGTCCATCCAAATCCCCATCTGTCCCTGGCCAGAGCCGGTGTGGAGCAGGCCCTGGCCTTTGGGGCGGACTTTCTTCTGGCTGTAGGCGGAGGCAGCGTCATTGACACCGCCAAGGCCATCGCCGACGGCGCGGCAAACCCCGGCGTCGACCTTTGGGACCTGTGGGAGAAAACAGTCCCCCTAACCGCCTCTCTTCCCGTTGGCGTGGTGCTCACCATTCCCGCCGCCGGCAGCGAGAGTAGCAACTCCGCCGTTCTCACCAATGAGGAGACCAAGGCGAAGCGCGGACTGGCCTCCGACCTCCACCGCCCTCGGTTCGCCATTCTGAATCCGGAACTCACCGCTACCCTGCCCCCCTATCAGATTTCCTGCGGCGTGGTAGACATTATGATGCATACCATGGACCGGTACTTCAACCCCATCACCACCAACGATCTCACCAACGAGATTGCCGAGGGGCTGCTGCGCACCACAATACATAACGGCAGCTTGGCTTTGGGACACCTTGGGGATTACCAGGCCATGAGCGAACTGATGTGGGCCGGTTCCCTGTCCCACAACGGACTCACCGGCTTAGGCGGGATTATGGATTTCGCCCCCCATCAGCTGGGGCACGAACTCAGCGCCATGTTCGATGTGGCTCACGGAGCCTCTCTGTCCGCCATCTGGGACAGCTGGGCACGCTACTGCTGCCAGACCGACTTGGCCCGGTTCAGCCGATTCGGCGTTAAGGTTTGGGGCCTGGATCCGGCCGGTAAGGATGATGAGAGCTTAGCTCTGGAAGCCATCGAAACCACCGCGGCCTACTTCCGCTCCCTGTATATGCCAACTTCTCTTTCTGCGCTGGGCTGCGGGGTGCTCCCGGAGGAAACCCTGCAGGAGCTGGCTTACCGCTGTACTTTCCAGAAAACCCGCACCATCGGCTCTTTCCGGGTGCTGGGCTACGAGGATATTCTGGCCATTTACCGTTTGGCCAACCACTAAACCGAAAAGGGGACGCCTGCCGCATGCGGCAGGCGTCCCCTTTTCTCACGCTAACATCCCCCGGATCTTCTCCATCCGAGCCAGATACTGCTCCCGCATCATCCCCTGAAAGGCCACGGCATATGGAGGCAAGTAGTGGCTGGAGTGTGTCACCAACTCTACACGCAGACGGCTGTCCAGCCCCGAAACCCGCAGCACCCTGACCTGCTCTGCTTGGGGCGCGGCTCGATTGCCGGCAAAGACCTCTCCCAAAAAGCTCTCGGGGCAAAACGCCACCGCTTGGTGCAGACGGCACAGGGTCAGTTGGGTATGGTAGTCCCCCACAGAGCAAACGGTGTCCATCAAAACATCCTGTTCCGCCAAAAACCGCTCCACCGCCTGGGCGGCGGTGCTCACCGTCGGGTTCCCGGTCAGAGGCAGTCCGGACAACTCTTCCGGACAGAGTTCCATCCGGTTGGAGTTCCAGGCGGGAAGGTGGTCTTGCAGCAGTTCCTCCGCCGCCAGCAGATAGATGGGTTCCTCCAGCAGCCGCTCCTTGCGGAGCCGGGGATGGGGCGGACAGTCTACACCAAGAAACAAGTCGATTTTGCCTTCCAGCAGCTGGGGGACCAGCCGTCTTGTCTCATCCAGTACCGCAGACAGGCGAACGCCGGGATACTGCGCCCGATAGGCAGCAAACAGCGCCGGAAGCATCTGCCGGGCGCGGGTCCCATGGATTCCAAGGGTCACGGTTCCCCGTGCCGCCTCCCGCTCCCCGGAAAATTCCTGCCGCACCCCATGCTCAATCACCTGAATCTGCCGAAGTGCCCGGTACAAGGTCTCCCCTGCCGGCGTCAGCTTCAGTCTTGGACTCCGGTCAAACAACTTTACCCCATAGGACTCCTCCAGTCGTCGGATGTGATCGCTCAGACACTGCTGTGTCACATAGGCCCTGGCCGCCGCCCGGGTGACGCTCATTTCCTCCACCGCATAGAGAAACATCTGCTGATTCGTCGTCATGTCAATTTGCGTCCTTTCGTTACGTGCTGCGGCTATTTTATCATGGTCAGTTCCCATGTCACAAGTTTTTTCTTGTTCACTTATCGAAAAACTTCTACTTTCCTTGATGGCTGTTTTCTGATAAAATGAAAAAAATAGGAGGGGTTTCGATGGAAGAAAAACGAGACAGCATGGCCGATGCCTATTATATCGGACTGATGGAAGCCGTCGGCTACCGGGACAAAGACTTGAGCAAACCGGTCATCGGCATTGTCAACTCCTGGAACGACGTCAATCCGGGCCACAAGCCCTTCAAGGAATTGGTGAACTACGTCAAGGAGGGGGTCTGGACCGGGGGCGGCACCCCGGCGGAGTTTACCGTTCCAGCCCCCTGCGACGGTATGGCCCAGCTCATCGGCATGCAGTATATCCTGCCCCAACGCGACCTGATCGCCGCCTCGGTAGAGGCCATGGCCAAGGCCCACGCCTTTGACGGGCTGGTCTTTCTGTGCTCCTGCGATAAAATCGTCCCCGCTATGCTCATGGCGGCGGCCTCCATCAATGTACCATCTCTGTTCTTGACGGCGGGAGCTATGGTCCCCTATGACACCGGGGAAAAGGTACTGGTTACCCCGGATTTAAAGGAGTCCATCGGCGCCCGAAATGCGGGCAAGATATCCGAGGAAGAATTTTGCGACTATAAGGAAAACATCTGTTTCTCCTGCGGAACCTGCTCCATGTACGGCACAGCCAACACCATGGGAGTATTCACCGAGGTGCTTGGCCTGTGTCCCATCGGTTCTACCACCATGCTGTACTGCTCTGCCGCCAAGGTCCGCCAGGCCAGGGACGTGGGGGAACGCATCGTCGAACTGACCCGGGAAGGAATCACCGCCCGGACCTTTTTGACCAAGGCGTCCATCGCCAATGGAATTCGCCACGTGTCCGCCACCGGAGGCTCCACCAACTTTGTCATGCACGTCATGGCCATTGCGAAAACAGCGAGGGTTGAGCTAGACCTGAAGGAGTTTGATGCCATCCAGGAGAGCGTTCCGGTCATCGCAAAATTTAAGCCTTCCTCCCAATACAATCTCACCGACTACCACAGAGCGGGCGGCGTGCCGGGCACGCTGAAGGCAATCCAAGCCCACCTGGATCTGGATGTGCCCATGGCCTTTGGCAGCACCATGGGGCAATTGATCGACCGCTTTTCCCGTCCGGTCAACCCGGCGGTGATTCACGCGGAGGAGGATGCACTCCATCCCAACGGCTGCTTCACCATTCTGTACGGCAATCTGGCCCCCCTGGGCGCGGTGGTGAAAAAAAGCGGCGTGGACCCCAAGATGTTCTACCACCGGGGGCCGGCGGTGGTGTTTGAGTCGGAGGAGGACCTGATGGACCACTTCCTCCACCAGAACATCGAGCCCGGCTGCGTGCTGGTCATTCGGTACGAGGGGCCAAAGGGCGGCCCCGGCATGCGGGAGATGTCCATTCCCGCCGCCATGCTCATGGGGATGGGCCTGCACACCTCGGTCGCCATGATCACCGACGGTCGGTTCTCCGGGGCCTCTCGTGGTCCCTGCGTGGGCCACATCGCACCCGAGGCCTGGGACGGAGGCCCCATTGCCTGTCTCCAAAACGGAGATATGATCACCATTGACCTGGAGCACAAGCTGCTTCAGGTGGAACTCTCCGACCAGGAGCTGGAACGGCGAAAGCAGCTGATCCAGCGCCCCAACCATCCCGCTCCCGGCACTCTGAAGGCCTACCGGGCCGGCGTAGGCGGCGCTGAGGAGGGCGCCTTGTGGCTCTTCGGTTGAGCACGCTTCTCCGGCTTGCCCCATCTTCTTTGCCAGCAAACAGGGCAGCTAGTTTTTTCTGCACGGCTGGTTGTCCAGACCGATTTGAACCGCACACCAATTAACTAAAACGGATGCGGCAGGTAAACACAGAAAGAGACGGCTCTGAATAGAGCCGTCTCTTTTCATTGTATGCTCTCCCGCGCAAACCCAACATGGTCTTTGGGTGCGTTCCACCCCGCAGGAAACTCCCAGTTGCGCCATAATGTATTCCGACACGTCAAGACTATCTTTAAGTACTGGGCTCCAGCGGCTGCACAGAGTAATTCAGTTCCGCCGGCGAGTGCGGATACTGCCGACAGAATGCCTTGATGATTCGTCCACACACCATACAGCTGTTTTCATAGTTGGCCTGGGGCAGCATTAAAATAAACTGGGATACGCTGCACTGTGCGGCAACATCCCCCCGGCGCAGACTCATGCGAATTTGTTCCTGAAGATTTTCCATTGCCAGGTTCAGACTGCGTTTGGACAGTTCCTTTCCGCCCTTTCCCTGCATCGACAGCAGACCGATGTGGATCGCATCGCCGCGGCGGGCGACCAGCCGTGCCTCGGCATGGTACAGCACCTTGAAAAAATCGTAATCACAGAGCAGGGCGCCCGACGCCGTCTCTGCCTCTCGCAGCTGATCCTGCACCACGCCCGGCGAAATCGCTCGATCATTCACCACACGAACGGCTTCCCGGTAGAGCGCACGAATATCCTCTGCGGGCATCACACCGAAGTTGGAAAAGAACAGTTCGCTCATGTCCTCGTATACCGCAATGGCGTTCCGCTGGTCTTTCATCTCCACCAGGTTCCGCATCAAATGCCGGTACAAGTTCTCGTTATAAGGTTCCACTTCCACCGCTTTGCGGCACAAGCGGACTGCCTCCTCCCGGCGACCCCGTGCCTCCAGCAGGAGAAGCGCCTCCTGAACGGCCTGCGTATAAAGATTATGGAAATAGGTGGCAATGGGAACCACCCACGGCTCGGTCGACAGCTTCGCCAAAAAATCTCCCCGGTACAGCTCAATTGCCCCAAGATAACGCTCCAACCGCTCCTCCTCTGACGCTGCAGCACCCGTATGGCATAGTTCGTCAAATTCTTCCAGGTCAAAGCTTATGGAGGTTTCTATATTCCAGGCGTACCCACCCCTCCGCCGGATAATCAAAGTATGACCGGCGGATTCTTCCAGTTGGTTCAACATCGTACGTACCCGGTGAAACATGGTCTTCAGGGCGTTTGCGGGGTCTGCGCTGCTTTCTTCTTCCCCCCACAACAATCCGGTCAGCTCCTCCTGGGAGATCGGACGATTGCGATAATAGATCATATAGGCCAGCAGCAACCACACCTTTCGGGAGCGGTTCCCGTTATCGTCAATCTTCTTATCCCCCAACTCGATGGAAAAGCTGCCCAGCATCCGCACCCGCAGTTGTAGCTGCTTGGCACTCATACCTCATCCCTCCCCTGCAACAACACATAATAGTGGGGCAGAGAGCTATAATTATATTAGTTTATTATACCATAATTTTCTATTTAGTGCAACGATAATTGCTCAAATTTTTATTGCGTTACAATTTTAAGTGAAAATTGAATATTTTTAAAAAGTTCTTTCCTTTTAAGGAAAAATCTGTTATACTATACCTAAAATCGACACGTTACGATTCGTGGATTCCATTTGAACCATTAGTAAAGAGGTGAATCCCGTGCGGTATTCAATTCATCGATGCCTCCCGCTGCTGTTGGCTGTCTTTTTATTGCCCGGTTGCAGCCAAGCAGGCGCTCTCTCGGCCGCCTCTTCCCAAGGGAATCTCTCCCAGGAAAGTTCCTCTCAAAGCTCCGTCTGTGTCAACGTAGCAGAGGTTACAACCGTCTCTTTGGAAGATGAATTGGTTGCCTTGGCGGACAGTCCTGCGCTGCCTACCTATCTGGTTCCGGTTGCCTCCGGAACCTTGGAAAAGCGGAACGGCAAGGCTGTGATTGACTACTCCAACACCAAAGACGGTTATGTGATGGTGCAGTACACCGCTTCTACCACCAAGCGGCTGAAGGCCCAGGTGAAGGGCCCAACCACCACCTATACTTACGACCTGACCCCGGGAGCGTGGACCACCTTCCCCCTGTCCGACGGAAATGGCAGCTATCAGGTGGTCATCTATGAAAATATCGAGGGGACTAAGTATTCCTCCGTTCTCTCCCAATCTTTTACCGCTGCTATGACGGATGAGTTCGCCCCCTTCCTGCGGCCGAATCAATACGTGGACTACGCTGTGGCCACCAATTCCGTGGCCAAGGCAGCGGAACTGACACAGGGGATTACCGCCCCGCTGGAAAAGGTTGCCGCTGTTTATAATTTTGTGGTGTCCAATTTCTCCTATGACAAGCAGCTAGCCGCCACTGTCCAAAGCGGCTATCTCCCGGTTCTGGATACTATTTTGGCCAAAAAAACCGGTATTTGTTTCGATTACGCCGCTCTGATGACCGGAATGCTCCGCAGTCAGGATGTCCCATGCAAGCTGGTGATTGGCTATGCCGGCTCCGTATACCACGCCTGGATCAGTGTCTGGTCGGAGGAGAACGGTTGGATTGACGGCGTTATATTCTTTGATGGCACCTCATGGCAGCGAATGGATCCCACTTTCGCCTCCTCCGGAAAACAAAGTCCGTCCATCCTGGCCTACATCAGCAACAGCGAAAACTACTCGGCAAAGTATTTTTATTGAGGTTCACAGTTTGTCGTTCTCCTGTCACTTTTTGTCGTTTTTCTCTTTACGGAGGATAAAAAATGATTTAAAATGAGCTTGCAGCTATTCTGCAGGCTTATTTTATTACTTCAGGTAATTTCCTTCTGTCCCTCTGCCCCACCGGGACGGATGAAAGGCCGGATACGTCATCGGAGTATTTATGAAAAAACATCAACTGTCCAATGATGAGATCAGTGCGTTGTGTCTGGAGCTGTCTCTTCTTCTCCACGCCGGGGTCCGTTTTGGTGACGGCCTTGCTTTGATGGCCGAAGAAGAGTCGCAATCCTCTTCCCACGATTTTCTCCTCCACATGGCTCAGCAGGCGGATGACGGCACCTCCCTGACCGAAGCCTTCCGGACCTCAGGCCGTTTCCCCAACTATGTGTGCGCCCTGTTGGAGGTAGGCGAACGATCCGGACGCGTGGAAGAATCTTTGACTGCTCTTGCCCGGTACTACGAGCGTCGCGCTCAGCTTGACCGCCATCTGCGCACCGCTCTGCTTTACCCCGCCGTGTTGCTGCTCATCATGCTGATTGTTATTGTGGTTCTGCTGGTCCGGGTCCTGCCGGTGTTCAATGACGTATACTCCGACCTGGGCGGACGCCTGACCGGTGTAGCCGGCGCACTACTGGCTCTGGGCTGCTTTCTGGACAATATTATGCCGATTTTGCTCGTCCTGCTGGGCCTTTTGATTTTGTTCCTGGTTCTTTTTTCCATCTCTTCTTTCTTCCGAAGTCTGCTGCTTGCTTGGTGGCGAACGCATTGGGGCGATCGTGGTATTTCCCGGAAAATCAACACCGCAAGGTTTGCTCAGTCCTTGGCTATGGGGCTGAGCAGCGGTCTTCCGCTGGAAGAGGCCCTATCCTTGTCCTCTCATTTGCTGGAGGACGTGCCTGCGGCCAAGAAACGATTTCAGGACTGTCTGTCCAAACTGGAGCAGGGCGCACCTCTGGCCCAGGCAATGGGTGAATCCGGTGTGCTCCCCCGTGCCCAGAGCCGCCTGCTGGATCTGGGACTGCGCAGCGGCTCCGGCGACTCCACAATGGAGCAGATCGCCCAGCGCCTGTTTGAGGAGAGCGAAACCGCTCTGGAAGAAAAGGTCGGCCAAGTAGAGCCCACTTTGGTCGTCATCACATCGGTTCTTGTCGGTCTGATTTTGCTGTCGGTCATGCTGCCCTTGATGCACATCATGACAGCCATTGGGTGATCCTATGAAAAGAAATAGACATCGCCTTCGTCCGGCTCTCGGCGGACTGCTGCTTCCGGTGGGCGCTCTGGCCGTTCTTCTGTGCTTTTTTGCCGCCTTGTCAAACTTCGACGATGGACAAAACGAAGAAGGCAGACAGCAGCTGGAGGATTCTCTGCGCCGAGCTTCCGTGGCCTGCTATGCCGTCGAAGGGATTTATCCCCCGGATTTAGACTACCTGGAGGCGCATTACGGGCTTCAGATCGACACGGATCGCTACACCGTATTTTATGACATTTTTGGATCGAACCTGATGCCAGACATCACGGTTCTGGAAAAGGAAACATGAACCATACTCCACCGGACAAACATCATATGGAAAATCTGCTGACCCTGATTCTCTTCGGTGTGTTTGCCGCATGTATCCTGTCGGTGCTGCTGACGGGATCAGATGCCTACCGCCGTCTGACGGTCCGGGATCAGGCAGCCTATGACCGCCGTACCTGCGCCCAGTATCTTGCTACTAAGATCCGCCAGGCCCCCGGCCCAGACTCCATTTCCCTGTCCTCCTTCGGAGACGGGGATGCGCTTGTGTTGACCGAGAACATCGGGGGCGAGCCCTATGTTACCCGAATTTACTGTCACAACGGTTGGATCTGGGAACTGTTTACCCCGGCCGGCGAGGATTTTGTGCCGGACGACGGGGAAAAGGTGCTTCAGGCCCAGGCACTCTCCCTGACCCTGGACGACGACCTGCTTTCGGTTCGGAGCACCGACAAAGACGGCGGTCCCATCCAGTTCTTCCTTTCCATCCGTGGAAGAGAGGGGGCGATTTCATGAGGAGCAAAGCACCTCTTGCCCTGATGGAACTGACCATTATGGTGCTGGTGTTTGCCCTGGCCGCGGCGCTTTGCCTGCGGGCCTTCACCTGGTCCGACGCCCGTTCGATCCGGAACGAGGCCCGGGATCAGGCTGTTTTACAGGCAGAAAGCGCAGCTGAAGTGCTGAAGCATTCCCAGGGCGACTTTGCTCAGGCTTCCGCCATTTTGGGCGGCAGTTGGGACGGCTCGACCTGGACGATATCCTACGATACGCAGTGGCAGACGACAGACGGCCCATCATCCTATGCCCTGTCCGTCCAGCCGGAAGACAGCGGGCAGCTTTACCTTGGCCAGGCCAATGTGGAAGTAATCGATGCGGACGGAGCGTCTCTGGTTCAGCTGACGGTGTGCTGGCAGGAGGTGAGCGAACATGACTGATCGGTCTCGCGTTTCTCCCCCCTTGGTAGGCGGCAGCTCTCTGCTGGTCGTATTTGCAGTCCTGTGCCTGACGGCCTTTGCTCTGCTGTCCCTGTCCGCCGTTCAGGCCGGCGGGCGGCTGGGGGACACCGCGGCTCAGGCCGTATCCGGTTACTACCAGGCCGATGCTCAGGCGGAGGCCATCCTATCCCAGCTGCGCCAGGGCCGCCTTCCAGACGGTGTGACGGTGGAAGACGCACTCTATTCTTACTCCTGCTCCATTTCAGAGACCCAGAATCTAAACGTAGCAGTATCTCTGAATGGGGCAGACTATACGATTCTGCGCTGGCAGGTCGTGTCTACTACAGACTGGCAGCCTGACGACAGCGTGCTTGTCTGGGACGGGCAGGTACCCGATTGAACCGTAATCAAGGAGGTTATCCCATGTCCGAATTGATGGACTATTTAACCCAGGCCGTGGCGGGACAAGCTTCCGATCTGTTTATTGTGGCCGGCGGTCCAATCAGCCTGAAAACAGACGGCAGAATCCAGGCGGCCAGCAAAGAGAAGGTCCTGCCTCCTCAGACCCAACAGTTGATTTCTGAACTTTATACGCTGGCCGGTCGGCCCATGGAGGAGTACCTCCGCAGCGGAGATGACGATTTCTCCTTTGCGGTGGCCGGTTTGGCCCGTTTCCGGGTCAATGCATACCGCCAGCGCGGCTCTCTGGCCGCAGTCGTCCGGGTGGTATCCTTTGATGTTCCCAATTGGAAGTCCTTGCACATTCCGGAACAGGTCATCGATTTGGCCAACGTGTCCCACGGCATGGTGTTGGTCACCGGCACCGCCGGCAGCGGAAAATCCACTACCCAAGCTTGTATCATTGACCAAATCAATCGAACCCGCAACTGCCACATCATCACCCTGGAGGACCCGATCGAGTTCCTCCACCGGGATCGAAAAAGTATTGTCAGCCAGCGGGAGATCGCCATTGACACCGCGGACTATCTGTCTGCCCTGCGTGCCTGTCTGCGCCAGGCCCCGGACGTCATTTTGCTGGGAGAGATGCGGGATCTGGAGACCATCCGTACCGCCATGACAGCGGCGGAAACCGGCCACCTGGTCATTGCCACCCTTCACACCAAAGGGTCCGTCAACACCATTGACCGCATCATTGACACGTTCCCGTCTACTCAGCAGGGACAAATTCGCACCCAACTGAGTACGGTGCTCCACACCGTAGTCTCGCAGCAGCTGCTGCCCGACAAAAATGGCGGTTTGGTCCCCGCATACGAGATCATGCGCATGAACGGCGCCATCCGCAGCATGATCCGAGACAACAAAAATTATCAAATTGATAACGTGATTGCCTCGGGCAACGGCGACGGAATGATCTCGATTGACCAGTCCATTTTAACCTTGTATGAGAAAGAAATCATCACGCTGGAAACTGCCCTTGACTATGCTGACAACCCGGAGCAACTGCGCCGCCGTCTAAAAGACTAGCTATGGGGGATTTCCCGTTCCTATCTGATTTGCTCAGGAGCCAAAACAAGTCGTTTTGACTCCTGAGCTTTTTTTGTTCTTCGTCACAAATCGACTTTTTCCGTGCACAATTTGTTTCTTTGTGTAATTTTTACGAAAACTTATTGCCAAATTTATGCAATTTTTTTCAGACCTTTGAACATGATTTTGAAAAATGTAACGGGTTTTGTAACCACAATATGTTATACTTTGCCCATAGAACAGAGGGGGTGATCCCGGAATGCAAAACAGGATACGGGGCAACGAGTACCGAACCACCATGGTCTGTATCGATTCCTATGAGAACGGCATTCTGTCCGGACGGTTCTACAACCCGTACCTCAAAGATGGAGAGGTCTTCCAAAGCTTGACTCAATTTCTTTTAAAGATGGAGCAGACACTGGATACGATGAATCTCCCCCAGTCTTTCACCGCAGTGAGAGCGTTTGCCTCGCCACCCAGTCGAAAGTCAGAGAATCCACCTACCCCGGAATTTTTGGAAGGCACATCAGCCACTTTTTCGGTACGCATCATGTTTCGTCAGAATGCCAGTTGGCAAGGCTCTGTCACATGGCTGGAGGGCGGAATGGAACAGAGCTTTCGCAGTGTTCTGGAGCTGGTCCTGTTGATGGATAGCGCTCTGAGCGGAACAGATCAGAACTTGAACGTTAGGCCCTCCCTTTTCCATCCTGCCGGGGCATAACCGCAACGAAAGACTTACGTGCCGCAAACACCGACTCAACGCAGATCGAGCATGACCCATCCAAACGAGAACCGGCTCAGGCAGCAAAACATCAGACCATAAATATGAGATTATTTTCAGCCGCATCCCACCACTGAAATATCTGAATAACGGCAAACCGTTCGAAAGGGCGGGACGCAAAGCCAGGGGGCTAAAGCGGAACACGCTAAGCCGGCCCAGCCGCCAGTATTTCGATCTTCAAATGTTGAAAGGAG
>JBFWME010000062.1:0-13099 GCA_050251755.1 Lawsonibacter sp.
TTGATGGAGAAAGGAGGAGCGAAAAAATGGATAAAGAACAAACGGAAACAATATTAAAAGTGGCTGATTATAGCAATTACAAGGAGAAAACCCTGATTCAAAAAATTTATGGCTTAAGTGTAACTGGCATAATTGCATGGGGTATATCTTTCGCGGTAATGCTCCGCTTTATGAATGACATTACCGGAACGCAGGTTTTATTCCTTCTTGAATTTTCGGGGCTTCTTATCTATAGCATTTGCATGTTGGTGGCAAAAGCTAATCGAACTACAAATGGTTATATAACATCGCTCATTGGCTTATTTGCGGCGATTGTCTCAAGCAATCTAATTCTTTTTCTTTTATTTTTTAACACTGGTTCATATTATAATTACGGTATTGTTAGCGTTTACTATTCCTTAATAATAATTGTGATGGCCTTTTTAGTATCTGGAATAATAACAACCATTATTAACAGAAAAGAAAAGAGAAAAAATTAAAAGTAAAATAATGAATGCCGTTATGATTCGGTAGAAGTTCTGCCGGAACTAAATGACACTATGCATGAAGAAATGGCGTAGCCTTTACGCTACGCCACGCTTCACTTAAATACTGTTTTACTAAGGACGGCCCGAAGGCGCGCCCTTTTTCGCAAACAAAACGTAATCCGGAAATCAGGCCTTGCCGTCGCAGCCCAGGACGGTGATGAGCTTGTGCTTGACCATCTCCTTGATGGCAGTGCGGGCAGGCTTCAGATACTGACGGGGATCAAAGTCGGCAGGATGCTCAGCAAAGTACTGACGAATGGTACCGGTCATGGCCAGCCGCAGATCGGAATCGATGTTGATCTTGCAGACAGACAGAGAAGCCGCGTGACGCAGCTGATCCTCGGGAACACCGATGGCTCCAGGCATGTTGCCGCCGTTTTCGTTGATCATCTTAACAAACTCCTGCGGGACAGAAGAAGAGCCGTGGAGCACGATGGGGAACCCGGGCAGACGCTTGGAAACCTCCTCTAGCACATCGAAGCGCAGCTGGGGCTTGGAGCCGGGCTTAAACTTGTAAGCGCCGTGGCTGGTACCAATGGCAATGGCCAGAGAGTCGCAGCCGGACTTGGTCACAAATTCCTCCACCTCTTCAGGACGGGTATAAGAGGCATGTCCTTCCGCCACAACCACCTCGTCCTCAATGCCGGCCAGAGTACCCAGTTCGGCCTCGACCACCACGCCGTGATCGTGGGCATACTCCACAACCTTCTTGGTAATCTCGATGTTCTCGGCAAAGGGCTTGGAGCTGGCGTCGATCATAACGGAAGTAAAGCCGCCGTCGATGCAGGACTTGCAGGTCTCAAAATCAGGGCCATGATCCAGATGCAGCGCAATGGGAATCTCGGGACACTCGATAACAGCAGCCTCAACCAGCTTCACCAGATAGGTATGGTTGGCATAAGCGCGGGCTCCCTTGGAAACCTGAAGGATCAGGGGGGCCTTCACCTCTTTGGCAGCCTCCGTAATGCCCTGGACGATCTCCATGTTGTTGACGTTGAACGCGCCGATGGCGTAGCCGCCATCATAAGCCTTTTTGAACATTTCGGAAGTAGTGACCAATGGCATAATTACCATCTCCTTTTCAAATTTGGCAATTCTTATTGTACCATTAACGATTGATAAATACAAGTGTTTGTGTTATCCTTTAAAAGAGAAATTCCGCGTTAAACCTTTTTCCCGATTCTTTAAACTGTTAAGGAGGAAGCAAACATGGAGAAATTGACTGGCGCCTGCATCATTGGCCAGTCCGGAGGGCCTACCGCTGTCATTAACGCCAGCGCTCAAGGTGTAATCCAGACCGCTTTAAAGGCTAACTGTATCACTCGCGTTCTCGGTGCTGCCCATGGCATCAAGGGAGTTCTGGAGGACAAGTTGTATGACATGTCTCAGGAGGACCCCGCCGAGCTGGATCTGTTGAAATACACCCCCTCCTCTGCTCTGGGATCCTGCCGTTATAAGCTGGCTGACCCCGACAAGGACGATACCGATTACAAGCGGATTTTGGAGGTTTTTCAAAAGTACAACGTTCGTTACTTCTTTTATAACGGCGGAAATGACTCGATGGATACCTGCAACAAGATCTCCAAGTATATGCAGAAAGTCGGTTATGAGTGCCGCATCATGGGTGTGCCCAAGACCATTGACAACGATTTGAACGGCACCGACCATTGCCCCGGCTTTGCTTCTGCCGCCAAGTATATCGCCACTTCCTGTGCCGAGGTATGGCAGGATGCCCACGTCTACGACACCGGAATGGTCACCATTATTGAGATTATGGGTCGTCACGCTGGCTGGCTGGCCGGCTCCGCCGCGTTGGCTTCCCTTACCGGCTGCGGCCCAGACTTGGTCTATCTGCCCGAAACCACCTTCGATATGGACCAATTCCTGGCCGATGTGAAGGCGATCTATGCCAAGACCGGCAAGTGCATGGTAGCGGTCTCCGAGGGCATCCATTACGCCGACGGTACGTTTGTCTCAGAGGCCAAGGCCTCCGCTACCGACGGGTTCGGCCATGCCCAGTTGGGTGGTCTGGCCGTGATGCTGGCCGACACTGTGAAGCAGGCCACCGGCGCCAAGGTTCGCGGCATCGAGCTGTCCCTGCTTCAGCGCTGCGCCTCCCACGCCGCATCTAAGACGGACATCGAGGAGGCCTGGCTGGCCGGCTCTACCGCAGTAGAGGCCGCCGTCTCCGGTGTTACCGATAAGATGGTTGCTTTTCAGTGTACACGTGAGGGCGGCTATCAGTGTAAAACCACGCTGGAGCCCCTGGATATTGTGGCCAACTTCGAGAAGAAGGTCCCCCGCGAGTGGATCAATGCAGCCGGAAACGGCATTGAGCAGCCCTTCATCGATTATGTACTTCCCCTGATTCAGGGCGAGGCCGACGGTCCCAAGGAGAACGCTCTGCCCCGCTTTGCCAAGCTGAAAAAAGTTTTGACTACCCAGATGTAATCTGTTGATCCAAAAAGAGGTCCCGAGTTTCGTTCGGGGCCTCTTTTTTCATTTGAAGGAAAAGCAAAACCCGCACAGACGGCAGGCGACTGTGCGGGTTCTATCGTCATCCGTTCCGTACGGATTGATCCATTGGTCCGGTAGGCCCCATATAATCTTCCGTGTGAATCGGTAGATTATGATGGATCAAGCCACGGTGGACCAGGCGCCTGAGCACACTGTAAATCATGGCAAATATAGGGACCCCCAATACCATGCCCGCAAACCCAAACAGTCCTCCAAACAACAGAATGGAAAACAGTACCCAGAAGGAGGCCAAACCGGTGGAGTTACCCAGAATTTTAGGCCCCAGAATGTTGCCGTCAAACTGCTGAAGGACAAAGACAAATAGGATAAAGTAAAGACACTGCAACGGGCTAACCAAAAGGATCAGAAACGCACAGGGAATTGCGCCAATGAAGGGACCAAAAAACGGGATAATATTGGTCACGCCGATGATGGTGGCGATCAGAGCCGGATATGGAAATTTCAATAAATTAGAGCAGATCAGCGTAATGATTCCGATGATCAGGGAGTCCAGCAGCTTGCCATTGATAAATCCGCTGAGAATTTGGTATGCGCTCCGGACTTCCTCCACAATCAGGTCTCCCTGTCGGGGCGGAAAGATGCTATAAATAATCTTTTTGCTCTGGGCCGCGAAAATATCTTTTCGAATCAAAAGATAGACCGAAACAATCAGTGCAATCAACAAGTCTTTTACCAGGACCAAAAAGGAGACAAACAAGGCCGAGACGTTTGAAACCACACCAGTGACATTGGGCAGGACGGATTCTCTGAGCCAACGGATGGTTGAGGTCACCGATTCCAGGTTTGGCAGGATTTCAGAGGTAAGCCAATGCTCCAACGAAGAGGCCGCCGAGTTGTACAGGGGCATGACAGCCGTTTGAATCTCCGGATTGTTCTCCAAAAAGGCCAAAAGCCAGTTCTGCACGCTGGTAATATAGCTTGGAAACGCATTTACCAGTCCCACTATACTGAGATAGACCTGTGGAAGCACCATGGCCATAAAAAGATATACCAAAACAAAGGCAAACAGTAGACTGAACAAAACAGCCAGAGCGTTCAAAAACCGGATATTCCGGGAATCCTCCAGCTTGGCGGTGGTCGTCATCGCCGTCATAAACCGCAAAATAGTTCGGTGAATCGGCAGGAGAAGGAAAGCAATGATCATGCCCAGAAAAATCGGGCGCAGGATGTAAGCCAACGTGTCCAAAAAGGATCGAACCCTTGCGGCATGAAAAAATACAAAAAACAGCAATATGGCTGCGGCAATGACACAAAAAGCTGTAACCCCGGCGGCAATATAAGGCTTATATTGGCTTCGTTTCAAGGCAGTTGCACCTGCTCCCCCATCAGACTTTCAGTTCCGCTTCTGTTTCCTCAAGCGCTTTCCCATAGCGCTCCAAAACCGGAGCGACTTGCTCCGCTATAAATTCCTCCACCTGTTGGGGGCAACGGCCAATATAGCGGCTGGGTTCCAAGTGCGCTGTCAGCTCCTCCCGCGTCATGGCGAAGGTGGGATCCTTTGCAATCAGATCAATGAGGTTGTTTGTAAGGCCAAGATCCTTTACGTTCTTTCCCGCTTCTAGGGAATGAATCCGAATGTGCTCGTGGAGCTCCTGTCGGTTCCCTCCCCGCTTGACGGCATCCATCATAATATTTTCACTGGCCATAAAGGGCAGTTCTTCCAGAACATGCTTTTCAATGACCTTTGGATGGACCACCAGGCCAGAGGCTACATTTAAATAAATGTTCAGGATCGCATCCACCGCCAAAAATGCTTCAGGGACCGAAATACGCTTGTTGGCCGAGTCGTCCAGGGTCCGCTCGAACCATTGCGTGGCGGTCGTGACCGCGGGATTGCCCACATCCACAATGACGTACCGCGCCAGAGAGCAGATGCGCTCACACCGCATAGGATTGCGCTTATAAGGCATGGCCGAGGAACCGATCTGATTCGTTTCAAAGGGCTCTTCTACCTCTTTTAAGTGGCACAGAAGACGCATGTCGGTGGCAAACTTGCTGGCAGACTGAGCAATCCCTGACAGTGTGGACACCACCGTGTAGTCCATTTTACGAGAATAGGTTTGGCCGCTTACCGGCACAATCGCTGTAAAGCCCATTTCCTTTGCAATTTTATCTTCCAATACTTTTACTTTTTCATGGTCTCCTTCAAAGAGTTCCAGAAAAGAGGCCTGGGTTCCCGTCGTTCCTTTTGAACCCAACAACTTCAGCGTGGAGATGCGGTACTCCACCTCCTCCAGATCCATCAGCAGCTCATTCATCCACAGAGTGGCCCGCTTGCCTACCGTAACGAGCTGGGCGGCCTGGAAGTGGGTGAAGCCAAGCGTTGGCAGCGCCTTATACGTGTCGGCAAACTTGGCCAGACGCGCAATGACCTGGACCAATTTGCGGCGGACCAGCTCCAGCCCCTCCCGCATCAGGATCACATCGGTGTTGTCCCCCACATAGCAACTGGTGGCGCCCAGATGAATGATAGGCATGGCTTTGGGGCACAGTTCCCCGTATGTGTGAACATGAGCCATCACATCGTGCCGCAGCTTTTTCTCCCATTTAGCCGCTTTCTCATAGTCGATGTCGGTGATATGTGCCTCCAATTCGTCCACCTGTTCCTGGGTAACCGGCAGTCCCAGCTCCATTTCGGCCCGGGCTAGGGCCACCCAAAGCCGACGCCAGGTAGAGAACTTTTTATCTGCAGAGAAGAGATACAGCATCTCGTCGCTGGCGTATCGGGAAGAAAGGGGGCTTTCATACGTATTTGTAGGCATATTGATCTCGACCTCTTTTATCTTGTTTTCCCGCAAGGGTGTGTTTGAAGTCAGTCCATTTTTGACCGACTCATTCATAATAGCAATTATATCGTATTTCCTGCTGGAATGCCACACTTTCCAGAAAGTTTCCTGAAATTTTAGACAACATGAAAACTTACAACAAGATCAGCTTCTCTTTGCGCAAAAAGCGACAGGCGCCGTGATCTCGACGCCTGTCGCTAAAAAAGGAAACTGATTACACTGCCTCGCCCTTCAGGAACTTCTCAAGACGGTTCAGACCCTCTTTGATATTTTTCATCGAAGTGGCATAGGACCAACGGACAAAGTTTGGAGCACCAAATCCACTGCCAGGAACCACAGCTACCTTGCCGTGCTTCAAAAACAGGTTTCCAAAGTCATCGGAATTCTGGATAACAGAGCCGAAGAGCTCCTTTCCAAAGAGCTTTTCAATGTTCATCATCACATAGAACGCTCCTTCTGGCTTCATGCAGCTGACGCCCTCAATCTGGTTCATCCGCTCTGCCATATAGGTGCGGCGCTCCTCGAATGCCTTGCGCATTTCTTCAACGGAGTCTTGCGGCGCGGATAGGGCCAGCGCTGCAGCCTTCTGGGAAATGGCACTGGGGGAACCGGTGCAGTGGCCTAAGTAATTGCCGATTACCTTGGTAATGGCGGCGGGGGCGGCCACATAGCCGATTCGCCAGCCGGTCATGGCATAGGACTTGGACACACCGTTTACCAAAAGCGTTCGGGCCTTGATCTCGTCACCCAAAGCGGCTAAGCTGACGAACTCCCCCTGATCATAGACCAAGCGGTAGTAAATCTCGTCGGAAATGACGTAAATGTCCTTCTCCACACAGATCCGCGCAATGGCCTCCAGCTCCTGGCGGCCATACATCATGCCGGTGGGGTTGGACGGATTGTTCAAAATCATGCACTTGGTCTTGGGCGTGATAGCAGCGGCCAGTTTTTCCGGAGTAATTTTGAAGTGCTCGGACTCGGTCGCATCCACGACCACGGGCACACCGCCCACCATCCGAATCAATTCAATATAGCTGACCCAATAGGGCGCAGGCAGAATTACTTCATCTCCTGGATTTACCAGGGCTTGCAGCGCCACATAAACACAGGTCTTTGCACCGTTGGACACTGCAATTTCCTTTACATCGTAATCAAGGCCGCAATCCTCTTTCAGCCGCTGGCAAACCGCCTTCCGCAGCTCTACTGTACCGACAGACGGGGTGTACCGGGTATCATTGTTCTGGATGGCTTTGATTCCCGCTTCCTTAATGTAGTCGGGGGTTGGAAAATCGGGCTCGCCGGCGCCAAAGCCGATTACGTCCTGCCCTTCTGCCTTCATCTGCTTGAACATGCTGTCAATCGCCATCGTGCTGGATGGCTGGATCGCCAGAGCAAGTGTGGATAACTCTTTCATAAAGTACTTCCTCCCTTTTCCGGATAGACGGCGTCCTTTTCTGCAGGTATTCCTTCATCAACTATACCACTCACCGTCTAAATGTGCAATATTTCCTGCACATTTTTTTTACTTTTTTCTTCGAACAGCCCGAAGCCAAGCCGCATGGGCTATTATAATGACAGACTTGCAAAAAATCAATAGATAAAACAAAAAATATTCAAAAAATGAAATTTTTAAAATTTGTTCATTCAAAACAAAAAAACCTCAAATACGGCAAAGCGGCTTTTCATTGTCGTGACATACCCCAGCTCAAAAAAAGCAGGGCTCCTATGCCTTGGCATAGGAGCCCTGCTCCATCTCACCAGAGAACAAGGATCCGGCAAAGCGTGGGGTTTGACGTCAAATTTTTTCCCGGATCAGCTCGCCCATTCTCTTGGTTCCAATATAGGTCTCTCCCGGAGCGGCAAGGTCGGCAGTACGCCAGCCGTCATTCAAAACGGCATCCACTGCCCGCTCGACGGCATCGGCCTCCTGCGGCAGATGGAAGGCATACCGGAACATCATCGCTACAGAAAGGATGGTGGCCATGGGGTTGGCCTTGTCCTGGCCCGCAATGTCGGGGGCCGAGCCGTGGATGGGCTCATACAGCCCGGGCGCCGTGTCTCCCATGGAGGCAGAGGGCAGCAGGCCAATAGACCCGGTAATCATAGACGCTTCGTCAGAGAGAATGTCTCCGAACATATTCTCGGTGACCACCACGTCAAACTGCCCGGGAGCCCGTACCAGCTGCATGGCCGCATTGTCCACCAACACATCCTCGTATGCCACATCCGGGTACTCTTCTGCAAGACGGTGCATCACGCTGCGCCACAGGCGGGAGGTCTCCAGCACGTTGGCCTTATCCACACTGGCCAGCTTTTTCCGGCGCAGGCGCGCCAGCTCAAACGCCCTTCTTCCAATCCGCTCAATCTCCATCTCGGAGTAAGCCATCCGATCCGCGGCTTCCGCTCCCCTGTCCTCGGTCTGATACTTCTCCCGCTTGCCGAAGTAGATTCCGCCGGTCAATTCCCGAACAATCATCAGGTCAATTCCTTTGTCCGCGATCTCCTGTTTCAAGGGGCAGGCATCAGCCAGAGCAGGGCGAAGCGCGGCGGGGCGCAGATTGGCGTAGAGTCCCAAATCCTTTCGGATGGACAAAAGGGCGGTTTCGGGCCGCTTCTCCGGCTCGGTGGAGTGTCCCCACTTGGGGCCGCCCACTGCCCCGAGCAAAACGGCATCGCAGGACCGGCAGAGCTCGGCGGTTCCGTCCGGATAGGACTTCCCCACCGTGTCGATGGCGCAGCCGCCCATCATCACGTCGACAAATTCGAACGAATGACCAAACTTCGCGCCTACGGTCTCGATGACTTGAACTGCCTCGCCCACCACTTCGGGGCCAATCCCGTCGCCGCGGATCAATGCAATTTTATAGTTCATTTCGCCATCCCTCTTGCTTTCAGGGAGTTCAGCAGACCGCCGTTTTGGATGATCCCGTCAATGAATTCCGGAAACGGCACAGCCTGATAGGTCTTTCCGGTCGTCTTGTCTGAGATGATTCCAGTGGCAAAGTCCACCTCGACCTGATCGCCCGCCTGGATTTCCTCCGCTGCTTCGGAACACTCCACAATGGGAAATCCGATGTTGATGGAATTCCGATAAAATATGCGGGCAAAGGAGGGGGCGATGACACACTTGACGCCGCAGGATTTGATGGCCAACGGAGCGTGCTCCCGGCTGGAGCCGCAGCCAAAGTTGGGGCCGGCCACGATGATGTCCCCCTCCTCCACCGTGGAGGCAAAGGAGGCGTCAATGTCCTCCATGCAGTGGGAGGCCAAAGCCGCGGGGGACGGATCGTTCAGATGCCGGGCCGGGATGATGACGTCGGTGTCTACGTTGGCGCCGTATTTATAAACTTTCATAAGTCCTGTCCTTTCCAATTGTTTTTAACAATCAACAAAATGGCTGAATCGCCTAGTTTGGTTCTTTCTCAACAGGAGCGAAAACACCCAATCAAACTGTCCGCGGATCGGCCACGCAGCCGGCCAACGCGGAAGCGGCAGCCACGGCGGGACTGGCCAGGATCACCTCAGAGGTGACATGGCCCATGCGGCCCACAAAGTTGCGGTTGGTTGTGGAGACCGTGCGCTCCCCTTCCGCCATCACGCCCATATGCCCGCCCAGGCAAGGACCGCAGGTCGGCGTAGAGACCGCGGCGCCAGCCTCAATAAAGGTCTGAATCAGCCCCTCCGCCATGGCCTGGAGCACAATCTCCTGGGTGGCCGGAATGACGATGCAGCGTACATTTGGAGCGACCTGCTTTCCTTTCATCACGGCGGCGGCGGAGCGCAGATCGCTGATCCGTCCGTTGGTGCAGGACCCGATGACTACCTGATTGATCGGCAGACCAGCCACCTCGCTGACCACTTTGGTGTTCTCCGGCAGATGCGGCATGGCCACCGTGGGCTCCAGCCGGTCCAGATCAATGATGACCTCGCTGTCGTATACGGCATCTGCGTCGGCAGCAAACGCCTCACAGGGACGGCTGACTCTGCCGTTGATATACTCCATGGTCTTCTCATCCACGGGGAAAATACCGTTCTTCGCACCGGCCTCAATCGCCATGTTGGAGATGGTGAACCGGTCGTCCATGGTCAGGGAGGAGACACCCTCGCCGGCAAACTCCAGAGACTTATACAGCGCCCCGTCCACCCCGATGGATCCGATCAGATGCAGAATCACATCTTTGCCGGACACATACGGCTGTAGCTTCCCTTTTAAGGTGACCTTGATGGCCGACGGAACCTTGAACCACAGCAGGCCGGTGGCCATTCCAGCGGCCATGTCGGTGGAACCAACCCCGGTGGAGAAGGCGCCCAGAGCGCCATAGGTACAGGTGTGGGAGTCGGCCCCCACGATGACCTCACCGGGCGCGCACAGCCCCTTTTCCGGCAGCAGGGCATGCTCTACGCCCATATTGCCCACATCAAAGAAGTTGGTAATCTTATGCTTGCGGGCAAACGTTCTGGCCTGGAGACAGAGCTCGGCGGACTTGATGTCCTTGCAGGGTGTATAGTGGTCCAACACGATGGCAATCTTATCCCGGTCAAAAACCTGGGTGAACCCGGCCTTTTCAAACTCGGTGATCGCCACGGGGGTGGTGATGTCATTACCCAATACCAGATCCAGTTTTGCCTCGATCAACTGTCCGATCTCGACCCGATTCAGGCCGGCGGCTTTGGCCAAAATCTTTTGCGTCATGGTCATTCCCATAAAAATTCCTCCTCAAGTGCTCGTTATGGATAGGATCAGTATGACAGGGTGCTTGAAAAAAGAATGTAAACTATGTTATAATTGAAGAAATTTTGGGAGGTGACTGCAATGGAACTGCTGCCCCATAACGAGACTGACTTCCCTGCTCACATTTGGCGCCCTTTTGCAGAGCACAGAGCCCCCATTCGCTGCTCGCCCGGGTTTCTGATCTACCTCCAGGGGACCGAGGCCACCTGTTTTTATTATCTGAAAGAAGGACGGGTCAAGAGCTTTATGCAATCGGAAGACGGGGCCGAGCGGGTTTTGAACGTCTACGAAGCAGGAAGCCTGTTTGGAGAGGCATCCTTTCTGGACGAACTGCCAAGAGTATCTTCCGCGGTGGCTCTGACTCCCTGCCAGCTGGTCCCGATCGACCGCGAGCTGGTCACCCAGGAGATTGCCAAAGATCCGGGCATGGCGCTGGCAATTATGAAATATCTGGCCAGAACGGTGCGTCTGTTGTCCAGCCAGGTGGATCAAATGGCGTTCCGCCCCGCCGTCTGGCGGGTTGCAAAATACCTCCTCTCCCTCTCCTCTGCCGATGGCCGGGTTCCATCTACCCAGGACGATATTGCAGCCTCGGTCTCGGTCAGCCGGGTCACGGTAAGCCGTATTCTGAATGACCTGGCACGAAAAGGTTGG
Source organism: Lawsonibacter sp. (assembly GCA_050251755.1). GTDB lineage: Bacteria > Bacillota > Clostridia > Oscillospirales > Oscillospiraceae > Lawsonibacter. The sequence goes on from JBFWME010000062.1 coordinate 11,238, forward strand.
GTGGAGCTGGGCTATCGCTGTATCCGGCTGATCGACCGCACTTCGTTAGAGTCTCTTTGTCAGGATTAGACTTCACTTTACAAAAAAACACCCCGCTTGCGTGTAAGCGGGGTGTTTTCTATGCTGTTAAGCCTTTGATCGTGTCTGTTTGGCATCCCAAAGCCAGACCGCCCGATCCAAAGCGTCGTCGATGTTCGGTTGGAAGTTGTCCGCGCCTACGTCGTCAAAGAGCCCCGATTTCTGAAACACGGACATCGGCTGTTCGTTCACATGGGAAAACACCACCTGGATTTCCTTCCGGCAGCACTCCTCCCAAAGACGGCGCAGACCATTCAGCGCTGTAATGTCCAGAGCGGGCACCGCCCGCATCCGCAGAATCAGCACATTCTTCTCCGTATCTCGGTTCATATGCGGAATCTTGTCGGCCGCGCCGAAAAACATGGGCCCGGTGATTTCATAGACCATGACATGGGGCGGAACAGGCTTCAGCCGCCCCTGATCGTCCTTGGTGTCCTCTACATAATCCCATTCCTTGATCACAGCAACATCGGCCATCCGCTTCATAAAAAGCAGGCAGGCTGTGGTTAGGCCGATAGCAATGGCCACCACCAGATCAAAGACAACCGTTAGGAAGAAGGTCAGCAGCAAAACGGCAATGTCGCTTTTCGGTGAGCGCTTAACAATGCCGACCACCATGCGCCAGCCGCTCATATGATACGCCACCTGAAACAGAATAGCCGCGATACAGGGCATGGGAATCAGCGAGGCGTATGGCATCAGGAACACCAGAACCAGCAGCAGCACCGCAGCATGGACCATGCCGGCCACCGGGGATCGCCCGCCGCTTTTGATATTGGCCGCCGTCCTGGCAATGGCTCCGGTGGCGGGAATCCCTCCAAACAGCGCCGAGGCCGCGTTTCCAATTCCTTGCGCCACCAACTCCATATTGGAATTGTGCCGGGTTCCGATCATCTCATCCGCCACCACGGCCGACAGCAGCGACTCGACGGCTGCAAGAACAGCAATTGTGCAGGCGTCCGGCAGCACCGCCGCGACCGTCTCATAGGAGATGGCAGGCACATGCAAAGCGGGCAGGGCGCTGGAGATGGCATACATATCTCCAACTGTATTTACTGGGAGATTCAATAACTTTACAGCTGCTGCCGTTACGATAACAGCTACCAGGGACGCGGAAATTTTTTCGGAAAATCTCGGCCAAATCACCAGAATGGCCAGCGCCAGACAGCCGATTCCCAGGGCCGCCACATTGATTGTCCCGACGGAAGCCGCCACCTGCTCCAGCTTCTCCATCGTCTCAACGGGGGTCTTCTGAAACGTCAGGCCCAAAAAGTCTTTTATCTGGCCGATGAGAATCGTTACCGCGATGCCGGCCGTAAACCCTACGGTAATGGTGCATGGGATAAATTTGATCATGTTACCCAGACGCAGCAACCCCATCAAGACCAAAAAAATTCCGGCCAAGATGGTCGCTACCGTCAGGCCTTCCATTCCGCTTTTCGCTACAATGCCAGCTACAACGGTGGCAAATGCCGCCGTGGGGCCCGAAATTTGCACGCTGCTTCCCCCAAGCGCGGAAACCAGAAATCCGGCCACGATGGCGGTGTACAGGCCCCGCTCCGGGGACACCCCCGAGGCCATCGCCAGTGCAATGGACAGAGGCAGCGCAATAATGGCCACAATCAAACCCGATATCAGGTCTTTGATGAACTTTTCTTTGGAATACTCCTGCAGAGAACACAGCAGCTGTGGTCTGAGTTCGCGCATCGGCTCTCTCCCCCTTTATTAAGACACAGCGTTTTTTATCATAATAGACTCCGCCGCACTTTGCAAGAAATTTTTCA
>JBFWME010000063.1:0-12790 GCA_050251755.1 Lawsonibacter sp.
CCAGAGATCCGGAACCACAGCTCCCCTCCCACACCAGCGTATTGGTGGCGGGAACCTTTACCAACGGGGTCATGCGCTGCTGCTCACGATCCAGGAAAATCACGCCGTAAGCGTCCAGTCCCGGGATGGTTTGGAACAGCGGCTCCGCCTGATCAAAGAAGTCCTGACTGGGGGAAATTCCCTCCGCCACCAGATGGGCAATGCCCCCCAAGTAAACCAGCGTTCCCTCCTGCCCGGCCACCGTCCGCTGGTCCGCCCACTGGGGCAGCGGCATTTCCGCGCGGGCCGTCCCTGCGGCCAAATCGACGTCCACGGTGACAATGTGGCTACAGCCGCTGGTTTCCACCTGCACCTGCGCCGGTCCACCCTGCTGGCGAGACAATAACATTCCAAAGGCCCTGGTGGCGTTTCCGCAGAATTCGCCCCCCATCATCTCCATCCGGCCGCCGCCCCCCTCTTGGGGAGGACAAAGGAAGCCAACTTGCTCAGCCCCCAATTCCGGAATGGCCATCAGTTTGGCAGCCATGTCAGCCCGCTGCTTTCGCTCCACCGGATCCAGAACAAACAAAGTAATGTTTCCGGCCGGATCCGCACGTAAAATGTTCAGCTTCACAGGGCAAGAACTCCTTTCAGGCAGATCATCTGTCAAAAGATTTACTGAAACTCGGGGGCCTCCCGGTCTACCAGCTCCAAAATCTCTCCGCTGCGGACCATGGCCTCCACCGCCTTGATGTCCGGCCAGATCTCACGGTCCACCTCGAAGAAGTCCACCGTCTTGCGCACATGACTGTACACCGCCTCGTTCACCGGAGACAAGCCCTGTCCGTGGCTGTTCTTCCGCCGGCGGATGTCAATCGCCTGGCAGGCCGTCATGAGCTCGTAGGCCAGCACAGACAGCGTGTTTTGCAAAATCCACCCGGACTTTCGGGCCGCCGTCGTCCCCATGGACACAAAGTCCTCCTGGTTGGCCGATGACGGAATCGAGTCCACGCTGGCCGGATGCGCCAGCACCTTGTTCTCCGACACCATCGACGCCGCCGCATACTGCACGATCATAAACCCGCTGTTTACGCCCCCCTGGGTGGTCAGGAACGGGGTCAGTCCGTTGGACAGCGCCGCGTTCACCATCCGCTCCACTCGGCGCTCGGAAATGCTGGCCAGCTCCGAACAGGCAATCCCTAAAAAGTCAAAGGCCAGTGCCATGGGCTCCCCGTGGAAATTGCCGCCCGAAATGACCGCCTCGTCCTCCGTGAACATCAGCGGATTGTCCGTGACTGCGTTCAGCTCGATCTCCACCTTGGTCTTTACGTACTCCAGCGCATCCCGCACCGCGCCGTGCACTTGGGGAATGCACCGCAGGGCATAGGCGTCCTGCACCCGGTCTCCCTGGCTCTTCTTCAGAATCTCGCACTCCTCGGTGAGCAGACGCATGTTCCGCGCCACCTGGATCTGCCCCTTCTGCCCGCGGATGGTATGCATCCGCTCCTGAAACGCGTCCAGCTGTCCCGCTAGAGCCGTCAGCGTCATAGACGCCACCACATCCGCCAGTTCCGCCGCCTGCATGGTGTCGTACAGGTTCAACGCGCCTACGCTGGTCATGGCGCAGGTTCCGTTGGTGATCCCAAGGCCCTCCTTGCACATCAGGGTCTCCACCGGCTGGATCCCTGCGCGCTTCATCGCCTCGGCTCCCGTCAGCTTCTCCCCCTGGTACATCGCCTCGCCTCGGCCCAGCAGAACCAGACCCATGTGGGACAGCGGCGCCAGGTCACCCGACGCGCCCAGCGAACCCTTCTGCGGCACCACCGGCGTCACGCCTCGATTGAGCATCTCCGCCATCATTTCCACCAGCAGAGGGCGTACTCCGCTTACTCCTACGCACAGCGCGTTGGCCCGCAGCAACATCATACCACGAACCACCTCGTCTGCATAGGGATCTCCCGTGCCGGTGCAGTGGCTGAGAATCAGATTTGTGGACAGCTGATTGCTCATTTCCTCCGGGACCGCCACCGTGGCAAAATCCCCGAACCCCGTGGTGATGCCATAGGCCACCCGCTTCTCCGACGCGATCTTTTCCGCCAGCGCACGGGACCGCTTCATGGCCTCCATGGCCTTCGGCGCTACCTCCACCGTGGCGTGGTGACGGGCCACCGCCATAAATGTTTCTAATGTCAGGCTGTGTCCGTCCAGCACGACACGCTGAATTTCCTTTGGATGTTTCATGTGGTATGATGACTCCTTCCGATGGTTGAGCCTGCGCGGCTTTCTGCTTTATCGCAAAAAGCCGCAAGGCCATTTTTTCTTTCATTTAGATGAACTGAGAGAAGATGATGGCTGCGATCATCAGGGGGATGTTAAAGTGAAGGAAGGTAGGAACACAGGTATCCCAGATGTGATCGTGCTGTCCGTCTGCATTCAAGCCGGAGGTGGGGCCCAGCGTGGTGTCGGAAGCGGGGGAGCCGGCATCACCCAAAGCAGCGGCGGCAGACATCAGCAGGATGGTGGCTGGAACTGAGAAGCCCATCTGCTGGCACAGGGGCACGTACAGCACGGCAACCACGGGAATTGTGCTGAACGAACTGCCGATGCCCATCGTGACCAACAACCCGATGAGGGTAATCACTGTGGCGGCGATCAGCTTGTTGCCGCCCATAACAGAGATGGCAGCCTCGACCAGCTCATTGACTGCGCCGGTAGCCTTGATCACTTCGGCATAGCCGCCGGCCACCAACATCACAAAGGCGATCATGCCCATGATCTTCACGCCTCCGGCAAACTGGTCGTCAATTTTGTTCCACTTAATGGCGCCAAATACGAACATAACCAGCAGGCCGCACAGAGCAGACAGGGCCAAAGACTCGGTGGGAATCTGGACGGCAACTACAACGATAATTGCCAAAATGGTGATGGCATGCTCCTTGGTGAACTGATCGGAGACAGCCTCAGCGGCGGAGGTATCTACTTCCATATCTTTGTATTCACGGGGCTTGCGGTATGTAACAAAGATGGCCAGCAGCAGACCGATCAACATGGCCAAACCAAGGATCCAGTTGTATCTGGCCACTTCCCCAATGGTGGTCGGCATACCGTTTGCGGTCATGTTGTCGGAAATAATACCCATAAAAATGGCGCCGAATCCAAAGGGGATCGCCAGGTAAGGGGCCTTCAGACCAAATGCCAGCGAACAGGCCGCCGCCCGGCGGTCAATTTTCATTTCATTAAACAGGCTCAGCAGAGGCGGGATCATAATCGGAATAAAGGCAATGTGAACGGGAATCAGGTTCTGAGACAGGCAAGCTACGCCTGCCAACAGCAGCAGCAGAACTTTGCTGCTTCTTCCCATTACTTTTGAGAGTTTTTTCGACATCATATCGGCAAGGCCGGTCGCTGCGATCGCAGTGGCAAAAGTACCCAGCAGAAGGTAGGCCAGTGCGGTCCCTGCGTTTGCACTAAATCCGTCGGTCAATAGCCCCATGGCATCCGGAACACTAATCCCGCCCAGCAGAGCGCCAACCATGGAAGAAATGATCAGTGACAGCAAAACGTTCAGCTTGAACAAACACAGGACGCATAGGACGACTACGGAGACAAACACCGGATTTGTTAAAATTGTCATTGATACGATCCCTCTTTCTTATTCCTAGATTCTCTTCTTTCCCTCTTGTTGTTATTGCGCGTAATACCAGGCCCGCCGCTCCCTGTACAAAATATTGCAGCTTCTCCCATCCCAAATGGCGGGCTAGCACCGCCAAGAGAAGATAGTCCAATACAGAGGATACTCGTGCGGGGGAGGCCCTGTACCTGGCATATCATAGCATAGTTTTTAGTTTAAATCAACAAAAAATTGGTTGACTTAAATTGTTTTTTTGTGCATCATTGAAGTTTTTTATCGGTTTGCTGATGCTGCGTTTCATTAGTGAAATGCAGTAATAAAGTATTTTCTCCTCCAACGTTCCGCTCGGTGAGCATTGCATTTTCAATACAACGGCTGGCATACGTCGCCAGTCTGACGTTCTTCTCCGCTTTAAAGGTGGAGATCCCCTTGATCAGTCCGATTGTCCCGATGGAGATTAAATCATCCTGATCTCCGGATTGGGAATAATATTTTTTTACAATATGTGCCACCAGACGCAGGTTGTGTTCAACGAGAGTATTGCGGGCTTCCAGATCCCCCCGCGCGCACTTTTCCAGGCATTCCTGTTCCTCCGCCGCTTTTAACGGCCGCGGAAACGATCCGCCGCCCCCAGACAGGCGGAGGGTAAAAAACAGTCCGTTCATCATCAGATAAATCACCGGGGACAGCATACTACAACACCTCCGAACCACTTTATTCCGACCACGCACGTCCCTATTCCCTCAATCTATGAAGTACGATGAACGGGAAAACGTACCGATCCGGCACCACAGAAAACCCCCTGGTGCAGGGAGCCTGCACCAGGGGGTTTCACGTTCTGTTGTTTAAACTCGATTTGTTTCCGTATTCGAAACTGCGTTCTCTCGCTTACTGAAACTCGGGGGCCTCCCGGTCTACCAGCTCCAAAATCTCTCCGCTGCGGACCATGGCCTCCACCGCCTTGATGTCCGGCCAGATCTCACGGTCCACCTCGAAGAAGTCCACCGTCTTGCGCACATGACTGTACACCGCCTCGTTCACCGGAGACAAGCCCTGTCCGTGGCTGTTCTTCCGCCGGCGGATGTCAATCGCCTGGCAGGCCGTCATGAGCTCGTAGGCCAGCACAGACAGCGTGTTTTGCAAAATCCACCCGGACTTTCGGGCCGCCGTCGTCCCCATGGACACAAAGTCCTCCTGGTTGGCCGATGACGGAATCGAGTCCACGCTGGCCGGATGCGCCAGCACCTTGTTCTCCGACACCATCGACGCCGCCGCATACTGCACGATCATAAACCCGCTGTTTACGCCCCCCTGGGTGGTCAGGAACGGGGTCAGTCCGTTGGACAGCGCCGCGTTCACCATCCGCTCCACTCGGCGCTCGGAAATGCTGGCCAGCTCCGAACAGGCAATCCCTAAAAAGTCAAAGGCCAGTGCCATGGGCTCCCCGTGGAAATTGCCGCCCGAAATGACCGCCTCGTCCTCCGTGAACATCAGCGGATTGTCCGTGACTGCGTTCAGCTCGATCTCCACCTTGGTCTTTACGTACTCCAGCGCATCCCGCACCGCGCCGTGCACTTGGGGAATGCACCGCAGGGCATAGGCGTCCTGCACCCGGTCTCCCTGGCTCTTCTTCAGAATCTCGCACTCCTCGGTGAGCAGACGCATGTTCCGCGCCACCTGGATCTGCCCCTTCTGCCCGCGGATGGTATGCATCCGCTCCTGAAACGCGTCCAGCTGTCCCGCTAGAGCCGTCAGCGTCATAGACGCCACCACATCCGCCAGTTCCGCCGCCTGCATGGTGTCGTACAGGTTCAACGCGCCTACGCTGGTCATGGCGCAGGTTCCGTTGGTGATCCCAAGGCCCTCCTTGCACATCAGGGTCTCCACCGGCTGGATCCCTGCGCGCTTCATCGCCTCGGCTCCCGTCAGCTTCTCCCCCTGGTACATCGCCTCGCCTCGGCCCAGCAGAACCAGACCCATGTGGGACAGCGGCGCCAGGTCACCCGACGCGCCCAGCGAACCCTTCTGCGGCACCACCGGCGTCACGCCTCGATTGAGCATCTCCGCCATCATTTCCACCAGCAGAGGGCGTACTCCGCTTACTCCTACGCACAGCGCGTTGGCCCGCAGCAACATCATACCACGAACCACCTCGTCTGCATAGGGATCTCCCGTGCCGGTGCAGTGGCTGAGAATCAGATTTGTGGACAGCTGATTGCTCATTTCCTCCGGGACCGCCACCGTGGCAAAATCCCCGAACCCCGTGGTGATGCCATAGGCCACCCGCTTCTCCGACGCGATCTTTTCCGCCAGCGCACGGGACCGCTTCATGGCCTCCATGGCCTTCGGCGCTACCTCCACCGTGGCGTGGTGACGGGCCACCGCCATAAACGTTTCTAATGTCAGGCTGTGTCCGTCCAGCACGACACGCTGAATTTCCTTTGGATGTTTCATGTCCAACCCTCTTTCTCTGCTTGAGCAGCAACCTTGATTGGCCTTATCATAACATCTCAGAATCATCATTTCAACTAAATATTCCGTATATTTTTACTATTTTTTTGTTTATTAATTCCATATTTCAGTAATTAGTTATTGCAGCGTTTCAGCGCTGAATCAGTGTAATAAAGGGATTCGGACCGTTTGAAACGGTCCAAATCCCTTTATTACACATTATATTTATACCGACTTCCGCAGTACGTCCAGCAGCTCCGGCCCAATCTGTCCGTTGGAACTCAGGATCCCGCTTCCAACCGCCAGCGAGGGCTCCGTTCCGTCTATGGTACACACAAAACCGCCGGCTTCCCGGACAATCAGCATTCCGGCCGCATAGTCCCAAGGCTTCAGACTCCCTTCCACATACCCGTCCAGCCGGCCTGCGGCCACATAGCACAGGCAGATAGAGGCAGCCCCCAACCGCCGCACATCGTGGCAGCGGTCATACACCTCACGCATCCATCGAAAGGCTCGGTCGGCCTCCGCCCGGACACCGGGGTTTGTTCCCATATCCACCAGGCTGTCCGCCAAATGCTCCGCCTCGCTTGCATGGATGGGCACTCCGTTGAGGTAGGCACCCAAGCCCTTTCGGGCGGTAAACAGCTCTTCGGCATAGGGATGATACACCAGACCCAGCAGCACGTCTCCCTGATCCACCAGCGCCAGAGAGACTGCGCTGTAGCAGAAGCCGTGCACCAGATTTGTCGTGCCGTCCACCGGATCCACCACCCACATGGGTCTGGTAAAGTCCAGGTCTGAGTTGTCCTTTTCCTCTCCCATAAACTGAACGTCCGGCGCCAGCCGGGCCAGCCGCTCCTTCAGGAAGTCCTGAACCGACACATCCACCTGAGTTACAAAGTCGGTTGCTCCTTTCTGTTTGATCTGCGCGGCCTTTTCCCGGTCGGAAAACAGCCTTCCGGCCTCTCTCACCGCCTGGGATAGTTGTGTGAACAGCGTCTCTTCGCTGTATACCATGTTCCCGCCTCCTCATGAATCCAAAAATATTGCAGCAGTATCATACCACTTTTTTCCCCCAGGTAACAATACGGCTTCCATTTTACCAAATAAAAATTTGGGCTGGGGGAACAAAGGATGATGCGGATGGCAGCGTTGGAGCAGGGAATGACGGCCCGGATATCCGATTCGGTTCCTGCTGGGGGGAATCGTCTCTGCCTTGGAAGGGCTATTGAATCAGTTATTTCATGAAGCCAAGAAAAAGCATCGTCGTCCCATCGCCTGCGCCGTTCCAGCCTAAACCCCGCAAAAACAGCCCGCATCCCATGGGATACGGGCTGTCCCTATGGAAAAAGTGCCTTTGGCACTTTTTCGAATCATCCGCGGCTTGCCGCGCACACAAACGGCCGCTCAGGTACAGCGCCCCTCGCCCTTCCGGTCCTGGGCAATGAGCAGCTTCAGCGCCTCCACCCCAACCCGAATGGCAGCGGAGGTGTCGTGGGATTCTTTCTGATCCAGACCGGCTGCCTCCCGTTCCTGATTCCAGATCACATGAAACACCGAGCCGCAGCGCACCCGCCTGGCAGCCGCTACGGTGAACAAAGCGGCAGACTCCATCTCAGAGGCCAGCACGCCAAGCCGCTTCCACGCCTGCCACTTCTCCTCCAGTTCATAGGACACTGGCATTCTGGACGGAGAATGCTGCCCGTAAAAGGAATCTTTGCACTGCACCACACCGGCATGCCAGGGCTTTCCCAGCGTTTTGCAGCTCTCGACCAAGGCGTTTACCACCTGATAGTCGGGGACGGCCGGCCATTCAATCGGGGCATACTCCCGGCTGGTGCCCTCCATGCGCACCGCGCCGGTAGCCACCACCACATCGCCGCTTTGTACCTCCAGGTCAATGCCTCCACAGGTACCGACCCGCACAAAGGTATGAACGCCAAGATTTGCCAGCTCCTCCATCGCAATGGCTGCCGAAGGGCCGCCGATTCCGGTAGATACCACGCTGACCGGTTCTCCAAGCAGCGTGCCCGTCCAGGTCTCGTATTCCCGGTTCGTCTTTACGTAGACGGGTTGATCGAAGAGATGGGCAATCGCTTTGCACCGTCCGGGATCCCCAGGCAGAATACAATAGCTCCCCACATCCCCCGGAACACACTGGATATGGAATTGAACCACCCTGTCCTGTTCATGCATGACGACAGCCTCCTTTTTTCCTCATCCTACCATACCAATGCCGTATTTTCAAGAACGATCTGGGAACGACTTTTGCGTCTTCTTGACCTTTCCTCTCTTTTATACTATAATAAGTCGAATTGTTTCTTTTTCCTTGTATCCTATTACTGTTCTTCATCTTATTTGGGCCGCTGGATCAAGGCATTTTATCCGCTTTTCCCCCGCGTAGGAGGTGACCGTCGTGAAGCGTTCTCTGATTCTTTCCTGTGTATTCTGTTTGCTGGCGGGACTTCTGGTAGGTGGTATTCTCCCTATGCCATGGGAAATCTCCCCCATTCCAAATACCATTCTCCGCACGCCTGCCTCTTCCAGCTCTTCTGATGTAAGCGTTTTTTCCAATGCCGCCTCCGAACCGTTGGACAGCAAAGATAACCTTTCTTTGCTCAATGCCGCCTGTTATGTAGTCCAGGCTTTAAAAACCGGGGATTATGCGGCGGTGGCCGCCGTTGTCCATCCGGAAAAGGGCGTTACCTTCACCCCTCATTCCACCATAGACCTTACCTCAGACCAGACGTTCACTCGGGATCAAATTAAAAATTTGTCCGAGGATCATACAGTATATACCTGGGGTCTCACAGACGGCCGTGGCAGTCTCATCAATATGACTATGACTGAGTACTTTGCAACCTATGTATGGAATACCGACTACACCAAGGCCCCCCAAATTGGTGTGGACCAAATCATCATGAGCGGGAATGCGTTGGAAAACCTGAAAGATTCCTATCCCGGCTGCCGTTTTGTGGATTTTTGCTTTCCTAGTTTGGACTCTGCCAAGCAGGGACTGGATTGGTGCTCTCTCAAGCTGGTCTTTGCCCCGGGAGACACCAGTTGGTATCTTGTTGGGATTGTCCATGGACAATGGACAATTTGACCTTATATAAAATACGCGTCCCGCTCAAGGCCCACCTTGGGCGGGGCGTGCTTTGCCTTGTACTACAAAACGGAAAGGATTTTCACTCATGAAAATTGTCATTGTGGGCAACGGAAAGGTAGGCTTCTCTCTGGCCGAACAGCTGGTTCGTGAGGGGCATGACGTCACTGTGGTAGACGTGAAAGAGGATTCTCTGCGCAGGGCTGCCGATATGCTGGATATTATGGCCATCCGGGGCAATGGTGTATCCGCCGTCACACTGCGGGAAGCCGGTGTGGACAGCGCCGATCTGCTGGTGGCTGCCACCAGCTCGGACGAGGTCAATATGGTGTGCTGTCTCATCTCCAAAAACATGGGTACCAAGCATACCATCGCCCGCATTCGCAACCCGGAATATACGTCCAGCCTTGTGGAACTGCGGCGTAACCTGAAAATTGATATGGTCATCAACCCGGAAAGCGCCACCGCCGTAGAAATCTCCCGCCTGCTTCGTTTTCCCTCGGCCACCAACATTGAGACCTTTTGCCGTGGCCGGGTAGAACTGATGGGCTTTCGCCTTCAGGACGGAGACTTTTTGGTCGGCAAACCTCTGCACACCCTTTCCGCCCAGGTCAAAAAGCTGTCGCTGCTGTTTTGCGCTGTGGATCACAGAGGGGAAGTGACCATCCCCAACGGATCTTTTGTCCCCCAGGTAGACGACATGCTGTATCTAATCGGCCGCCCGGACAGTCTGGATCAATTTTTCCGCTTTCTGGCTCGTTACACACCCAAGGTCAGGCAGGTACTGATTGTAGGGGGCGGAAAGATATCCAATTATCTGATCAGTATCCTGGAAAAAACCGGGATGCGAGTTAAGATTGTGGAGCTGAACGAAGCCCGCTGCCGTCAGATCAGCGAGAGCCATCCTCAGGTCACGGCCATCTGCGGCGATGGCACCGACCAGGAACTGCTGGAATCAGAAAATGTTTCTGCCTCCGACGCGTTTGTCGCCCTCACGGACCAGGACGAAGACAATTTGATCATCTCGCTGTACGCCAAACAAAAGGGCCTGCCCAAGGTGATTGCCAAATGTAACCGGCAAAACTATGCCGGTATCGCCCGTTCAGTCGGTCTGGACAGCGTCATCTCGCCCAAGTTTATCACCGCCTCTTATATTCTGCGTCTCGTCCGGGGGCTGCAGAACTCCCAAGGCAATGTTATGATTTCCCTCCACCGTATCGCAGGCGGCGCCGCAGAGGCCATGGAGTTTGCCGTGGGCCCTTCCACCAAGCATTTGGGCGTGGCGCTGAAAGACCTATCGCTGAAGCCCAATATTCTCATCGCAGTCATCGTCCGTGGGCAGGAAATCATCATTCCGGAAGGCTCTTCCTTTTTTCAATCCAACGATAACGTCATCATTATCTCCCGGGGCAGCGGAATTTTGGATCTCAACGACATCTACGACGAGGAGAACTCTGCTCCCGGAATCACAGGAGGTACGCAATGAATCTGAAGCTGGTGCTGAAGGTACTGGGCCGTATCCTTCAGATTGAGGCGGTCGCGCTGGTCTTGCCTCTGCTGGTGACGCTAATCTATCGGGAAAATCCGTGGCCCTTCCTTTGGAGCATCGTCGCTGTGGCCCTGATCGGATTCAGCTTATCCACTCTGCCGGCAAAAAAGGGTTTTTTTACCCGGGATGGATTTGTGGCTGTGGGCCTGATCTGGATTGCAACCTGTACGCTGGGCGCTCTGCCCTTTTGGTTTAGCGGCTATTTTTCCTCTTTTGTGGACTGTCTGTTTGAGTCCTGCTCCGGCTTTACCACGACGGGGGCGTCTATTCTGACCGATATTGAGGCCCTGCCCCGCGGAATTTTGTTTTGGCGCTCCTTCACCCACTGGCTGGGCGGCATGGGGGTTCTGGTTCTGGCTACCGCCGTTCTCCCCTCCATGGGCATCCGATCTCACTATCTGACCCAGGCTGAGACACCGGGTCCCGTCTTTTCCAAGCTGGTGCCAAAGCAATCCCAAACCTCCAAGATCCTATACAGCATCTACTGTATTCTCACTCTGGTTCAGGTGGCCTTCCTAAAGCTGGCCGGCATGCCGCTGTACGACTCCTTCATCCATGCCTTCTCTTCTGCCGGAACCGGCGGTTTCTCCAATCGCAATGCCAGCGTGGGGGCTTACGGCAGTGTGGCCATCGACCTGATCATTACGGTTTTCATCCTTCTGTTTTCCATAAACTTTACATTGTATTTTCTGCTTCTGACCCGAAAATTCAAAGAGGTTCTTGCCAGTGACGAGCTGCGGTTCTTCTTGCTTATTGTGGTTCTGGCCACCGCCCTCATTACCGTGGATATCCGGCCTTTGTACGCCAGCATATGGGAAAGCCTGCGCTACGCGGTGTTCCAGGTGGCCTCAATTATCTCCACCACCGGCTTTTCCACTGCCGATTATGTTCTTTGGCCCCAGTTCTCTCAGCTGATTTTAGTTTTACTGATGTTCTGCGGCGCATGTGCCGGCTCCACAGGCGGCGGCATGAAGACCTCCCGGGTACTGGTCTTGCTGCGCTCCATCCGCCGGGAAGTCCATCGAATCATACATCCCCGCTCGGTAGAGGTCGTCACCCTGGATGGAAAGGTGGTGGAGGAGGACACCCTTCACTCGGTTCTTGTCTTCGTGGGCGGTTATCTGACGGTCGTACTGCTGGCCTCCCTCGTCATATCCCTGGATGATTTTTCTTTTTCCACTTCGTTCAGTTCCGCCCTTACCTGTATCAGCAACGTAGGTCCCGGCTTAGATCTGGTTGGGCCTACCGGAAACTATTCTACTTTTTCTGATCTCTCCAAGATGGTCATGTCCCTGTGCATGATCATTGGAAGACTGGAAATTCTCCCAATTTTGGTGCTGTTTAGCCGCTCCGCATGGCGTCGGGCTTAATTTTTTCTTATTCTTCAACAAGTCCCATTAGTTTGGGGCTTGTTGTTTTTTGTCCATTTGTCTTATGGCATTTTAAAATTCAACTCTTGATTTTTTTTTACTATGTGCTAAAATACCAACATAAGAATACGCTTGGACTGTTTCCTGACCAGTGAAGCTTATCCTTCGTGTGTAAAAGAGGAGTGTAAGAAATTGAGAGATTTGTTTTGGATCGGACTTGTGGGGGCATTGGCAGCACTTTTGTTCGCCTGGCTTCAAAGACGAAAGGTACTGGCCTTCTCCGAAGGAAATGACACCATGAAAAAGATTGCCGCCGCAATCCGGCAAGGTGCAAATGCCTATTTAAAGCACCAGTATGCTACGGTGGCTAAAGTCTTTCTCGTGGTGTTTTTTGTTTTGTTGGCCCTGGCCGGCTTTCAACTGTTGGACAACTGGTTTATTCCCTTCGCCTTTTTAACCGGCGGCATCTACTCGGCTTTAGCCGGATTTGTGGGGATGAAAATCGCCACCGCCGCCAACTCCCGTACGACCCAGGCCGCCAGCGAAAGCCTGAACAAGGGGCTGAACGTGGCCTTCTCCTCCGGAGCCGTCATGGGTTTCACGGTTGTTGGATTGGGTCTTTTTGACATCTCTGTCTGGCTCCACATTCTGAAGTATTTGGCCCACTATGATGCGCCTCAAATTGCCAAAACCATGGTGATGTT
>JBFWME010000064.1:0-7251 GCA_050251755.1 Lawsonibacter sp.
GCATAGTTTCTACTACCGTGATTTTAAATTCTGGCATATAACGCTTGTTTGGTACTCCTTTTGGCATAGAAAAACACCCCAATCGTTATCAGTATATCATACTGTCTAACAATTGGGGTGCAGTTCAAGATTCCAGATCCCTTGATTTTCGGTGTTTTTCTATTAGGTGCGAAAGGTCAAAAAAGAATGGCATTCAAGAGGTCAGCGGTTCGATCATCATACCAAAAACGCAAAAAAAATCACCGCGCAAAGGGGTGATGAAAGCGGGCATATCTAAAAACTTTTTATTTTGTCGTATTCGCGGAACTGGAAATCTTCCTCATATGATTTGCCATCAGATTTGCGACAATCGAACCGGAAAAATTGTGCCACACGCTGAAGATTGCGCCCGGAATTGCGGCAGCCGATGAAAAGTCGACGCAGTCCAATCCAGGATATCTACGGCATAGAGGTTTCAGATACCACCATCATCCGTATCTGCACGTATCTGGATAAACCTTATATGAAACACGAAAAACGGGCGCCCCAATGTTTATATGGGAAGCCCGTTTTTCACAAAACTGTTACTGTAATTTGTTAACTGATCGCGCCGGACGCAATGATATCCACGCCACAGCCGCAGATATTGGAGAGAACAATGTCATACCGTTTGATCGGCGCCTCAACAACCGTTCTTTTTAGTTCCTTCATGCAATCCATCATCAATTCTTTTGGCAGGGGACGGCTGGAACGGACGGGCAAAAGTCTGCCATCACTTACCTTCACGGTTGTGGTGAGCAGCCGAACCGGGTGGGAAAATTCTTGCCTTGCATATTGCTCGCCGCGTTGACAGGTATACCCCTCAATGCAATTAATGACTTCACTTGTCCCCTCCACTGTAATGTGACAGCCCATGGGACATACCGTACAGATCATCTCTTTTTTCACGTCCTTATGCCTCCTTCACAACGTCCACCGTAACGTCGCCGCAAATCCCGTCGGTGGGAAGTTCAATGCTGCACATTTCACCGGGATTGACCAGGATGGCTTTTTTCGACGCCAGGACACTGCCGCCGGATTTTGCGCTGATGGTAACGCCCCGCTGGGGCATACTCACACGAAAGAACAGCGTTACCGTGTTATTCTTCTCCGGAACCAGCATCTGTGGGCAAAGATAGCGTACATTGCAGCCGGGAATGGCAGAATAGGCTGCTGCTCCGGATGGAAGCTTACCCATCGCATATTGGGCCGCATATTTGCCCGCTCGCATACTCTCCACCGTCACATGATCCACCAGATCATTTACATGAAGCACATTTCCGCATGCAAACACGGCGTCGGCCATCGTCTGCATGTACTGATTCACCACGGGCCCGTTGGTAACCGGAGAAACGGAAATCTCCGCCTTCCTGGTCAATTCGTTTTCCGGCATCAGGCCAACCGACAACAGCAGCGTATCACAGGCGATGAATTCCTCGGTTTCGGGCATGGGTTTCTTATGTTCATCCACCTGGGCAATATACACGCCTTCGATGCGCTTATTGCCCACAATGCGGGTGACGGTGTGGCACAACTTCAGCGGAATTGAAAAATCATCCAGGCACTGAACTTTATTCCGGGTCAGGCCCGCCAGATAGTCCATAATCTCAACAACCGCCAGGACCTGGGCGCCTTCCAGGCTCATTCTGCGGGCCATAATCATTCCGATATCGCCGGAGCCTAGAATAACCACACGTTTGCCCACCATGGCATTCTGCCGGTTTACCAGGCGCTGAGCCGTGCCGGCTGTGTAAATCCCAGAAGGCCGGGTGCCGGGAATCTGCAGACTGGCTCGGGTCTTTTCCCTACAGCCCATGGCAAGGATAATACTCCCCGCACACACTTCCACAATGCCATATTTTTCATTGATACAAAGTATTTTTTTCTCCTCAGGCAGGATCTCCAGCACCATAGAATTAAGCAGAACTTCCACACCGTCTTCAAAAGCTTTGTCCGCAAGCCGTCCGGCATATTCGGGACCGGTCAATTCCGATTGGAAATAGCTCAGCCCGAATCCCGGATGAATGCACTGCTGTAGAATTCCACCCACACTTTCATCTCGTTCGATCAAGAGGACCTGTTGGGCGCCCTCCTTTTTTGCCGCAATGGCCGCAGACAGCCCTGCAGGACCGGCACCGATGATTGCAACGTCACAGAACATGGGATACACGGTCGGATCCCCCCTATCTCGTCTTCCCGACAACCATATAGGAGCCGGGTTCGTTTTTTGTGATTTCTTCCACCGGTACCTTTAATTCCCGCGATAAAATTTCCAGCACCTTTGGTCCGCAGAAACCACCCTGACAGCGGCCCATTCCTGCCCGCACCCGGCGTTTCACCGCGTCCATGCTTCGCGCGCCCAGGGGACGGTGGATGGCACGCAGAATCTCGCCTTCGGTAATGGTTTCACAACGGCAGATAATATTTGCATATTTGGGATCTTCCTGAATGATGGCCTCCCGCTGCTGCTGGGTCATGTCACGGAAAATCGGAATGCCCTCACGGGTCTTTTTAAAGTCCTTTTTATAGTCAGCATCCAGGCCGTGCTCTTTCATGAGCTGCACGACATATACACCCATGGCGACCGACAGGGTAAGGCCGGTGGAACGCACGCCGGACAGGTTTACATACCCCGCCAGATCATCATACACGTCCACGCGCAGACCTTCCGGATTCCGGTTCGGCCGCAGTCCGCTGTACTGGGTGATGGAATCGCGCAGATTCACGTCCGGGACCAGACGGCGCACATCACTTGCAATGCTTTCCAGCCCCTCCGCCGTGACGGACTTGTCGGTTTTGTTGTCCAGATCTTCCGCAGTGGGACCAACCAGCATATTGCCGTGAATCGTAGGTGACATGAGTTTTCCTTTTGTGATTTTGGTCGGGATGGGCAAAACGATATGTTCCACTTTGCACGAAGTGTTTTTGTCCAGAATGTAAAACTGTCCCCGGCGAGCGATCACCTTGTAATCCGCTTTTCCCACCATAGCTGCAATCTCATCGCAGTACAGAGCGGCCGCGTTGACGACAAACCTGGTTTGTATGGGACCTGCCGTGGTTTGCACCTGAGTAACCCTTCCGTGTTCCGTCTTGATTCCGGTCACCTTTGTGTGCAGCAGAAAGTTCACACCATTCTCATGGGCGTTTTCCGCAAGCGCCTGGACCAGAATAAACGGATCGATAATGCTCTCCCTGGGGATGTAAAGGCCGCCCTTGACCTGCGGGTTCAGATTTGGTTCCAGCTTCAGCAGTTGCTCGCCGGTCAGGTATTCTACATCATATACTCTGTTTCTAACCGCCTTGGCTTTGATCTCCGGCAGTCTTTCATACTGCTCCTCGGTAATCGCCGGCAGCACAGCGCCCACGCGGCAAAACGGCACCTGCAAATCTCGGGTCAGCACATCGTACATGGGGTTGGCTGCCACCACTAATTCCGATTCCAGCGTACCCGGCGCAGCGTCGTAGCCCGTATGGATGATTGCACTGTTGGACTTAGAAGCATCGCCTCCCACGTCCTCGTTCTTATCCACAACGATTACATTGACACAGTATTTGGATAGTTCCCTTGCAATCGCGCAGCCGACTGCGCCTGCTCCGATTACAACCACATCGGTTTTCATTGTCATGCCCCCTATTTCTCAATCCATCCCTTTGACCGCTCCACCGCCCGGTGCCATTGATGAAGCAGCGCCGCTCGTGTGTTCTCGTCCATCCGGGGTTCATACCGACGCCGCAGCTTCCATGTTTGCGTTAACGCTTCGGTATTCGCAACAGCCCCCACACCCAGCGCCGCCATAAACGCCGCGCCCAGCGCCGTTGTCTCGCTGATCTCCGGAATCTCCACGGGAATCCCCAGGATATCGGCTTGGAATTGCATTAAAAATTCGTTTGATACGGCGCCTCCGTCGGCACGCATAACGTGGATGGGGACTCCGGAGTCCTGTTCCATGACATCCAGAATATCCTTTACCTGATATGCAATGCTTTCCAGCGTCGCGCGTATGATATGGCTGCGTTCTGTCCCGCCGGTCAGGCCGATTATGGTGCCTCTGGCATACGGATCCCATTGTGGCGCAGCCAACCCCGAAAATGCCGGGACAACATAAACGCCTCCGGTGTCCGGTACCGAGCGTGCCGCGTCCGCGGTTTCAGCCGCGTGATCAACCATGTTCAGCTTGTCTCGCAGCCATTGAATGGCCGCCCCGGCGCAGTACGCCCCGCCGTCAAGCGCATAGGTGATGGTTCCGTCATCCAGACGCCAGGCGACCGTTGTGAGCAATCCGTGTTTCGAGAATACCGGCCGGTCTCCTGTGTTCATCAGCATAAAGCTGCCTGTCCCATACGTTGTTTTTACCGTCCCCGGCGCAAAGCAAGCCTGTCCGAACAGAGCCGCCTGCTGATCGACCAGGCTTCCGGTAATCGGCACAGATGCCCCGAAAAATACCGACGGATCGGTCATGCCAAACCCATGGAAACTGGGATGAACGGTGGGTAAAATGTGCTTCGGGATCTCCAGCTCTGAGAGAATTTCCTCGTCCCAATCACCTTGGCGCAGGTTCATCAGCATGGTTCTTGATGCGGTGGAACAATCGGTGGCAAAGGTTTTTCCGCCGGTCAGCTTCCACATCATCCAGGTATCCAGCGTACCCGCAAGAATCTTTCCCTGGGAAATCCGCTCTTTCATGCCACTGACATGATCCATCATCCACCGGATTTTGGACGCGCTGAAATAAGCGTCGGGGATCAGCCCGGTCCGTTCCCGAAGGAGAGTTCCGCACCGTTTGGTTAAATCATCCACCCACGCAGCCGTACGTCGATCCTGCCAGACAACAGCGGGGCACACCGGCTGCCCGGATTCACAATCCCAGAGCATAACGGTTTCCCCCTGATTAGCAAGTCCAATACAAGTCAGCTGCTCCGGCGAAATGCCCGCCGCTTTTAAAACATTGCGGATGGTCTGCAAAACACAACGCCAAATCTCGTTGGGATCATGCTCCACCCACCCGGGGGAGGGATAAAACTGTCTGTGTTCCGCATGAGATGTGGCCAGTTGCTTCCACTCCTCATTAAAAAGGAGCGCTGTTGTTCCAGTCGTTCCCTGATCCAGGCCAAGATAGTACTGCATGGTTTCACCTCAATCAACGGCCGTGTGTTGTATTATAACACAAATGATGTTGGTATTTCCAACTTATTTTGATTATAGTCCAACATATTTCCCTTGTCAACCCAAATTATAATGCGGATATCCCACATAATTTGTGGAATATCCGCATTATATAACGTTTGCTGTTAAACAGCCGCGCAGATTACATGGCAGCCGAGGGCAGAAAACTCGTCCAGCACAGCGGGATCTGTGCCGGAATCAGCAATCAAGGTATCGATCTTCTTTACTTCACAGACCCGGTTCATTGCAATCACACCGAATTTACTGTTGTCGGCAAGTACGATGACACGCTGCGTGTTGCCCATGGCAATCTTCCGGAAATCGGTTTCCCCAAGATGATAATCGGTGACCCCTTTTTTGGGGTCAATGCCGCCGGCCCCAAGAAATAGTTTGTCGGTATTAAAATTGCGCATGTTTTCATTGCTGAGGGAACCGGAGAGCGACAAGTCTCCCATTCGGACAATGCCGCCGGTCACGATCACCGTAATCCGCTCGTCTGCAGCCAGCGTACCGGCAATGAGCAGCGAGTTGGTCAAAACCGTAATCCGATAGTTTCCCACAAGCATTTTTGCAAATTCCAGCGTGGTCGTGCCGATGTCGATCTGAATCACATCTCCGTCTGAGACAAGCTTCAATGCTTCTCTGGCAATCGCCTGCTTCTCAGTGAAATGCGCCACGATTCGTTTGTTGTAAGCCGGCTCCACGCCGCGATTGTACATGGGCACGGCGCCTCCGTGAATGCGGCAGAGATGCCCCTTTTCCTCCAGCGCTTCCAAATCACGGCGGATCGTCTCCGCCGAAACGCCAAATGTTGCCGTCAAATCGCTGACATGTACAACGCCTGTATTGTCCAAAATATCCATGATACGGGCGCGGCGTTCCTGCAGCATGCTATATTCTTCCCTTCTTTTTAAATTAGTTTAAGAGTACTTGATTTTTTGAAAAAATGCAAGTAAAACAGGCAAATCTGCGATCTGGGTACGATGGGTCACGCTGCGGGTCTCAGCATTCTACTGGGATACGCCATTCAACTGCATAGTTCGGTCCAGCAGGACGGCAAATATGATTGCGCATCCTCCGCTGATCAGCTTGGACAGAATCACTGGTCCAACCAGCGCGGGTGCCATTCGGAAGGTAAAGGCCAGATGATCGCCGAACACACAACTTGCGCTGACCAGCATGGCCACATTCAGCATGACACCGCGGCTGCTCATTTCTTTGAGTGCGGACAATGGCAGAATCCCATTGGCAAGACCGGCCACCAGATAGGATACCACGGTATCATCCACGCGGAGCAGCTTGCCGAAGGCTTCCAGCGGTTTTCGCAATACTCGCGTCAAAATGTTCAGCAGGGGAAACATACCCGCCAAAAAAATTGCGATATTCCCGATAATCCCCATGATTTCCGAGAAATCCCCCATTTCGGCGAACAGTTGAATTCCAAAAAGCTGCTGGAGCGCCGCGGCAATCAGCCCAAAGAGCATCAGCGCGGTTAAGATTTGGCTGAAGAAGGTGAAGACAGGGATGATTTTCCCTTTGAGCGTTGCCAGCGCCAGGGATAAAAGCAAAGAGAACAGAACACTTGGCGCCAAATTTCGAACAAGCATTACAACGGAAAACCCCGCTGCAATGCCGCCAAAGAAGCACCCGATGGGGATGGTAATCAGGCCCGATAAAAGTCCGTAAATAACAGCCGGCCGTTCCCGCACGCTGGAATTGACCATACTGAGAGGAATGATAAACATAACCGAGGTCCCCAGCATTGCGCCCACAATATAGCCGTTAAAGAGCCCTGCGTTGGGATCGATTGCCATTTCCATGGCAACCGCCGCGCCTCCAGAATCGTTTGCTAAAAAGGCGCCGGCGAGAAAAGACGGGTCCACCCCTGTTTTTTCACACAGCGGCGCCACAAGAGGCAAGATTGTTCCCGCCAGCACCGGGGCCAGTGTCATAAAGCCTACCATGCACAAAACCAGACGCCCGGCGCACATAATTCCCTTTTCAAACTCGTCTCCCAACTTCAGTTTTCCGGAAAACAGGGAATCAACCGCTCCAATCACGAAAAAAAG
>JBFWME010000064.1:7351-12717 GCA_050251755.1 Lawsonibacter sp.
GGCTCGAAGGTCATTCCTGCCATTGCCACGGTGTTAAATTCCGTCAGAACACCGCTGCCTCCGTCGACACGGCTGGTGCCCGAGGGGAAGAAGGTATCACCGATGCGCATAATGCCATTTGGCATAATCAGCAATTCACCCAAGTCAGGCGTCTGTAAAATATCATGTCCACGTTCTTTCAATATCTTAACGGTATCTGGGGAATACCCGTGTTCCAGTTCCAGCCCCTGCTCTTTGGTCAGGCAGCACATCATGGGCTTGGTCTCAGCGGTATCCATCATCATACCATAGTCGATGACATTGATGATCATTTGCAGCGTGCTGGTGATAATCCGCGGGCCACCGGCACAGCCTACCGCCAGAAACGGCTTGCCGTCTTTGAACACCATGGATGGGGTCATACTGGATAGTGGGGTCTTGCCCGGACGAATTGCGTTTGCCATACCATAAGCCAGGCCCTGCGTGGTACGCACACCAACCTTTGGACTGAAATCTGCCATAGCATTGTTCATAATAAAGCCGCGTCCGGGGATTACGACGCCGCTTCCCCACCAATTGCGGACGGTCTGAGTTTGGACAAGTACGTTGCCGTATTTGTCCATAACCGAAAAGTGAGTGGTGCAGCCGCGATATTCTTTGGCTTCGATCCCATCGGTCGGCGTATAACTCTGGGCTTTGTTCATGTCGATCTTGCCGGCCAGTTGTTTGGCATACTCTTTGGACAGCAGTTTTTCCAGGTTGATCTGGACAAAGTCCGGGTCACCCATTGCAACACTGCGGTCGGCGAACATGATCTTCATCGTTTCTGCCAGCAGATGAACGCTGTCGGCAGATTGGTAGCCCATAGAAGAAAGATCAAAGTTCTCCAAAATATTCAGCATCTGAACCAAATGGGTTCCGCCGGAAGACGGGGGAGCCATGGAGATGATATCGTATCCGCGATAGGTCCCCGTGGAAGGAGTACGTAGCTTTGGCGCACAGTTGACCATGTCTTCCTTGGTCATCAGGCCCTCGTATTTATTTATCTGGCTGACCATTTCGTCGGCAACGGGACCCGTATAAAACCAATCCACACCGTTTTTTGCTACGGCTTCCATGGTATCGGCCAGATCAGGATTTTTGATGATCTCACCAAATTTACGTGGCTTGTGATCGGTTAAGTACAGTTGGGAAAATCCTTCATAAGCGTCGCGGTTATGTTCCGCTTCAGGAGTATTAGTAATGCGAGCATAGGGGAACCCACACTTGAAGCCCTCACGGCAAAGCCGGATGGCAGGCGCGGAAACCTGTTCCCAATTCATGGTACCATACTTCTGAAGCAGCACATCCATGGCCCGGTATAAAGCAGGAGTCGATACGGAACGGCCGGAAAACTCGGTCAGACTTAGATCAACGTCACCGTTTTTATCCAAGAACATATCCTGATAGGCATTGATTGGGGCCACACCGCGGGCGTCCGCACAGTAAACGCTGTTCGTATCTTTATGATAAAACAGATGGAAGCATCCACCTCCAATCCCGCTGTGATAAGGCTCAACAACGCCCAAAGTCAGTGACACGGCTACTGCAGCATCAATGGCGTTGCCACCTTGCCTCAGAATTTCGATGCCCGCACTGGACGCATACGGGCTGTTTGAACTCACTGCGCCGTTTTTACCGGACACATGGGGATGGTACATGGCATATTCCGGTACTTCTTGATTTAGATACGGTCGATTTGGCATAACAAAAACCCCTCCTATTCTTTCGCTGGTTTTCCATGTCAGCTCTGAGTCAGACGTTGGCTGCAGAACTGCTTTCTTTTTCACCTGTGGCAACCGTCAACAGGATACCAACCACATAGCTGGCGGCAATCGTGGGATACACCACCGAACAGACCGTGGTGTTATAGCCGCTGGCAATCCAGAAGATCGCAACTGCCAGGCCCACCACAGTGCTCCAAAGAGCCGCCGTTTTGTTCACCTTCTTCCACAGCAGGCCAAAGATGATGGTAAAGCTGAATGGGCAGGTGGCACCATATATCAGAGTCAGGAACACAAACGTCAAAGACGCCGAAGGAATCACCAGAGCGGGAATCAGCGAAGTAAACGCAAAAATGAGCGTGCCCCAACGAGAAATATTCAGCAGTGTCTTATCGCTGAGGTCATGTTTGAAATCAGCGCTGATATTTTTCAACAGTGTGCCTGCAGCCATCATCTGGGTCGCCATTGTGGCAGAGATAATCATGGTGGCAATGGCAAAGATGATGCCCGCAAAAACGGGACTGGAAAGCTCGTGCACGATCCAGGCAAACGCGGTACTGCCGTTATCCAGCGAAGCCTTGCTGACGCTGTAGGCCATCATACCCATAAGGCCGGTGATAATACAAATGGGAGCACCCATGAGATATCCGACCAGGCATCCGTACCGTGCGGACTTATAGTCCTTCGCTGCCATAATGGGCTGCAGCACAGCCTGCATAACCGAGGAACTCAAAAAGCCGCCGATGACCAAGGAAAGTACATAGGAAGGCGTCATGGTCCCGGCAAAAATGTTGCCATAGCCGTCCGGCAAAGAGCTCAAAAGGCCGCTATAGCCGCCGAATTCACCCAGATGCATCACGGCAAAGACAATGAGCAGGGCATAGATCCCGAAGCAGACGATCTTGCCCACGGTAGCGGCTCCTTTCATGCCGGCAAACCCGGTATAAAAAGCGGCAATACACAGGCCGATTACCATGCACACAACTGCATTGAAGCTGGGCAGTACGATTCGGATCACAGAGGATACCGTCTTGAGCTGTATGGGGATATAGATCCAGGCCATAACCAGATAGACAAACATGTAAAGCCGGGAAAGTGTCTTGCTGTAGCGGTTGCGCATGTAAATGGCGGCCGAGTCGCCTGGCATGCCATCACGCAGAATCTTTGCCATGACGGCACAGACCAGAAAGTATGCGGAGCCTCCGATGGAATACCACATGGCTGCAATACCAAAATTGTAGCCATTTTGTGCGGCACCTACGATGCTGATCCCGCCGATCTGCCACGCACCCAGCACAGCGCCGATCCCTAAAACGCCCAGTTTTTTATCTGCGCCGGACCATTGGTCTGAGCTGCTGATGGCTTTGCCAGAAAAAATGCCGATGCCAACGATGATGACAAATGCGATGATCCAAGTTGCGATTAACATAAAATTCTCCTCCCTAATCTTTTTGCGATTGATACTATTTTGTGGAAATTTCCTTCGGTTCGATTACTGCAAGTCACTGGCATTTTGACACCTTTGTGCAGCCGCAATGCGAATCAGCTGGAAATTTCCAAGCATCCCGATAAAGTATCCAGACTTGGTCATATTTTCTATGGTGTTTCCGGAGTTTTGTCTTGCAATTTTATAGAGAGCCAAATATAATTAAGTCAACACATGGATGTTGTGTTTTCCATATTATTTGTTTGTAATGTCGTCTTTTCGCTTGGATTTTCCACTATTATAGTTGAACACACAAAAAATGAATAGGAAAAATCGGAAAAGAGGTGCCTTATGACGAATCCCACGCAAAAAAAAGTATTGGTTACCAAACAGCCTCTATGGAATATTGTGTTTGATGAACAGCGTTTTCTGGTTGACCACACCGGACATCCCATCGCCGAGCTTTCCACCTTTGGGGTTACGAAATCCAATCAAATGTATTGTTTCCCCGGTATCGGAATGGTTGGAATCCAATTTGCAAGCGGAGGCGGCGATGCCAAAGCCTACTGTTACGGTGTGCTGCTGAAACCGGATCACATTCATGCTGAAACCATTCAAACCGGATATTTTGCCCGACTCTATCCCGGTCAATTCTCACGTCTGTTTGGAATCTCAACTTCGGAGATTTCCCCTTACGGCATCCCTTTGGAGGACATTGTCCCGGTAAAATCATATATTGAGCAGATTGCGCAAGCAAAAAGTCTGGATGAATTTCAGACGTTATTCTGTCGGATGACCTCAGAAATCCATGCCGCCCGATCTCATGACGATTTGCACGAACAGGTTATGGACTACATGGTCCGATCTATCCTCCGTGACGGCGGGGAAAGCTCGGTGGATTCTCTGATTGAACAGACCGGATATTCCCGCAGACAAATCAGCAATTTATTCCACCACCATGTAGGTACCACAATCAAGCAATTATGCAGCCATGTCCGATTTCAGCGCGCCATGCAGGCATGCCTGGCAGGCACCGAGAATTTGTCCTTTATTGCCAGCGAGTTTGGTTATTATGATCAGTCCCATTTCAATCGGGAATTCCGGAGCTTTTCCTCCATGTCTCCCCGCGAGTTGCAGTCTCTCGTCTTCTACGAAAACTGTACATAAACCAGATAACAGAACCTTTAAAGGAACTACGTTTCCATATACGACAAAGCACGAATAGTGTTTAGAATTCCAAACATTATTTTTGTTGAATTTAAAAATACACCCGAAGTAGTGTGCAATGTGTGCAATATGTGAAATGTTTTGCACACTATTTTCAGATAGCCCCGCATTTGTGTAAGAAATTTCTTATACAAATGCGGGGCTATCGCTTTTATACGTTTATTATGCAGACACTGTAAAAACAGAAATGAAACATACTTTAATCAGAGCCTTTTCTGCTCTTTTCTTTTGGAATAATAGCTTTATATTTTCAAAATACTCGCAAGGGCCGTTCCTATCAGATTCCCGCAGACGCCGTAAAGCCGATTGACGCACGGAAAACGCGCCACAAAAACATCCCGCCGCAGTTTGCCGCATAGTTTTCCTGCATAGACGCGCTAAAAACGGAAATCGGCAAGCACAGCCCGCTGACGCAGGGTAGCTTGCCCGCCTTCGGGAAGAATTTCTGATCGAGTATACTTACAACTCCAACGCCATTGAGGGCAATATGTCTGGTGTTTTTTCATTTGGAAGCCACCGTGTGAGGTGCATCCTGTGAGCTGGAGCGTATCTCCATTGACGATATGATTACCTTTCGGGCGACTTAATTTCCATGAGCCAGCATACCAGCATGACCGTGGCTCCCCCCGGAAACTATTCCAAATATAAGCAGTTTGTCGGAGTGAAATCATGGCAGATAGTATGCAACAAAATCTCAAATACACCTTGGACACCGGTGCCATTGAGCGTGTCGCACCCAGCAAGGATGCAGTGCGCTTATGCAAGAATTTATCCAAAGGCAAAGTCAGTGCAGATGCTGCTATGGCCACACTCAAGCTGAAATACGGATTAGTGGGGCGTGAAAAGCGTGGTTAATGGATTCGGGAAATATGATGTCTAAGCCACCTCCGGCTCAATCTATTGTTATGTAGGCACCGATGTATTTCGCAATCGTCTGGGCATTCGAGATATGGCACAACTCAGCAAACGGA
>JBFWME010000065.1:0-12627 GCA_050251755.1 Lawsonibacter sp.
AACAGGACGCTTTGGCGTACACGGCGGCCAGTACATTCCCGAGACGCTGATGAACGCCGTGATTGAATTGGAACGGGCCTATGACCACTATAAAAATGACCCGGAGTTTCAGCGTGAGCTGAGCGATTTGCTGCGGGATTACGCAGGCCGGCCCAGCCGCCTTTATTATGCCGGCAAGATGACCAAGGACTTGGGCGGGGCCAAGATTTATTTGAAGCGCGAGGACTTAAACCACACGGGTGCCCACAAGATCAACAACGTGCTGGGGCAGGCGCTGTTGGCAAAGAAAATGGGGAAAACCCGCCTGATCGCCGAAACGGGCGCCGGGCAGCACGGCGTGGCCACCGCCACGGCCGCCGCCCTGATGGGAATGGAGTGCGTGGTGTTCATGGGGGAGGAAGACACCCGGCGGCAGGCGCTGAACGTGTACCGCATGCGGCTGCTGGGGGCGGAGGTCATTCCGGTGACCACCGGAACCGCAACGTTGAAGGACGCCGTGTCCGAGGCCATGCGCGAGTGGACCAACCGGATTGACGACACCCATTACTGCCTGGGCTCTGTGATGGGACCCCATCCGTTCCCCACCATTGTCCGGGATTTCCAGGCGGTGATTTCCCAGGAAATCAAGGAGCAGATGCTGGAGAAGGAAGGGCGTCTGCCGGATGCCGTCATCGCCTGCGTCGGCGGAGGCAGCAACGCTATCGGCGCGTTTTATCACTTTATTCAGGATTCCGCCGTCCGGTTGATTGGCTGCGAGGCGGCCGGACGGGGCGTGGATACCGCCGAGACGGCGGCGACCATCCACACAGGCCGGCTGGGGATTTTTCACGGGATGAAGTCCTACTTCTGTCAGGACGAATTTGGCCAGATCGCCCCGGTGTATTCCATCTCCGCGGGGTTGGATTACCCTGGCATCGGTCCGGAGCACGCGTGGCTCCACGACATCGGCAGAGCAGAATATGTGGCGGTGACCGACGACGAGGCGGTCAACGCATTCGAGTATTTAAGCCGGACCGAGGGCATCATTCCCGCCATTGAATCGGCCCATGCCGTGGCCCATGCCATAAAGCTGGCCCCGGAGATGTCGAAGAACCAAATCATTGTGGTGAACATTTCCGGCCGGGGGGATAAGGACTGCGCTGCGATTGCGCGATACAGGGGGGAAACCATTGATGAATAGGATTGGGCATGCGTTTGAGCACGGCAAGGCATTTGTTGCCTTCCTGACCTGCGGTGACCCGGATCTGGAAACCACCGCAAAGCTGGTGCACGAACTGGCGGCAAACGGCGCCGACCTGATCGAGCTTGGCATCCCGTTTTCCGACCCTACGGCGGAAGGACCGGTGATTCAGGGGGCCAATCTGCGCGCCTTGACCGGCGGCGTCACCACCGACAAAATTTTTACCATGGTCAAAGAGCTGCGCCGCGACATCACCGTCCCGCTGGTCTTCATGACCTATGCCAACGTGGTCTTTTCCTACGGGACCGAGCGCTTTGTGAAAACGGCGGCAGAGGTGGGAATCGACGGCATCATTCTGCCCGACGTGCCCTTCGAGGAAAAAGAGGAGTTTGCCCCCGTCTGCCGCCGGTATGGGCTTGCGTTTATCAGCCTGATCGCCCCAACCTCCCGGGACCGGATTTCCAGAATTGCCCGGGAGGCCGAAGGGTTTGTCTACTGCGTCTCCTCTTTGGGGGTAACCGGAGTAAGAAGCAGCATCACAACAGATGTGGCGGCGATGGTGGAGCTTGTCCGAAAAGCAAATCCAGGCGTTCCCTGTGCGGTGGGGTTTGGGATTTCCACGCCCGAGCAGGCGCGGGATATGGCCCGGCATGCTGACGGCGTGATCGTGGGCTCTGCCATTGTAAAACGGGTGGAACAGTACGGCAGGGATGCCGAACCATACGTCGCGGAGTATACGGCGGCCATGAAGAAAGCCGTGCTTGGTCTATAATCCCGAAGAATTGAGAAGATAAAATTTGGATAAAAAACAAAATGGGGGGGCCGTAATGCAGAAGAATTCCGGCCCCCTCGGTGATTTATCGTTGAACAATGGGCACGTTTGACCATTGTGAAAATGAATAAACAGAAAGGGAAGAATTTAAGAGCGGTTATATTTTTTGCAAAAATTAATCTTGACAAAAATTATCAAGATTGGTAAAGTGTATGTGAAATAGGAAGGGGGCGGCAGATTGTTTATCACGAAGGAGACCGATTATGCGTTAAGAATTCTGCGGGCGTTGGCTGATGGGGAACAGCACACAGCGGTAAGTCTGTCGGAGCACGAACAGATTCCGCTGCAGTTTGCCTACAAAATTCTCAAGAAGCTGGAAAAGGGGGACATCATCCGGATTGCGCGCGGGGCGGATGGCGGCTGCCTTTTGACCACCGGGCTGGATCAGATTACCTTGTATCGTCTGATGCAGATCATGGGAGAGGACGCCTTCGTGAGCTCCTGCATGAGGCCGGGATATCAGTGCCAGTGGCGTGAGGCACATGATGACACCGTGTGCCGGGCTCACCTTCATTTGCTGGACATTCAGCAAACGCTGAACCGAGAGTTGGATGCCCACAGCTTACAGGAAATTTTCTTTGGAGATTGAGTGATGCGGAAATTGCCCGGAAACGGGAAGAAAACAGTCAAGAGAGGATACATTCAAAAGGAGGAAGCGGTATGTCATTTCAGACCACACAACAACAGGAAGAATTGCGCGCCAAGATCCGCGCGTTTGCGGAGGAGGAGATTAAGCCGCTGGCATTCCTGTTGGACAAGGAAAACGAGTTCCCGGGGGATGCGGTGGCCAAGCTGGGGAGCATGGGACTTCTGGGGATTCCCTATCCCAAGGAATACGGGGGCATGGGGCTGGATATTCTCAGCTATGCCATTGCGGTGGAGGAGCTGGCCAGAGTGGACGGGGGCAGTGGAGTCATCTTATCTGCCCATACTTCGCTGGGTACCTGGCCGATTTTTGCCTTTGGAACGGAGGAGCAGAAGCAGAAATACCTGGTTCCTCTGTGTAAAGGAGAAAAGCTGGGCGCCTTTGGACTGACCGAGCCTAACGCCGGCTCAGACGCCGGTGGTACCGAGACCACCGCGTTGGACAAGGGCGACCATTATCTGCTGAACGGAGGCAAGATTTTTATCACCAACGCGCCCAAGGCGGACACGTATGTGGTCTTCGCCGTGACCACGCCGGACATTGGCACCCGCGGCATTTCCGCGTTCATCGTGGAAAAGGGCTGGAAGGGGTTTGAGTTCGGTGATCATTACGACAAGATGGGAATCCGTTCTTCCACCACGGCAGAGCTGATCTTCAACGACGTGAAGGTGCCCAAGGAAAATCTGCTGGGCAAGGAGGGGCAGGGCTTCAAAATTGCCATGGCCACCCTGGACGGCGGCCGGATCGGCATTGCGGCCCAGGCCCTTGGGATCGCGCAGGGAGCCTTTGAGCAGGCGGTGAGCTATGCCAAGGAGCGGGTTCAGTTTGGAAAACCCATCGGGTTCCAGCAGGCCATCTCCTTTAAAATCGCAGACATGGCCACCAAGCTGCGTACCGCGCGGCTGCTGGTCTATTCCGCAGCGGAACTGAAGGAAACCCACCAACCGTACGGCATGGAGTCCGCCATGGCCAAGCAGTATGCCTCGGACATCGCCCTGGAGGTGACCAACGACGCCCTCCAGATTTTTGGCGGAACCGGATACTTGAAGGGGATGGAGGTGGAGCGGATGTACCGCGACGCCAAGATCACTACCATATACGAGGGGACCAACGAAATTCACCGAGTGGTTATCGCCTCGCACGTTCTGGGCAAGGAGCCCAGATCCGAGGGAGCCTCCGCCAGCCGCGCCCGCAAGCCTGCACCTGTGACCGGGATCCGGAAGAAAGTCCTATTCCGGGACGGCAGCGCCCAGGAGCAGGTGGGCGCGCTGGTAGAGGCCCTGAAAAAGGACGGCTACGACTTTACCGTTGGAATTGCCGACGATACGCCCATCGCACTGGCTGAGCGGGTGGTTTCGGCCGGCAAGGGCATCGGGGAGAAAAAGAATATGAAGCTGATTGAGCAGCTGGCCAAAGCTGCCGGCGCCGCCATCGGCTCCTCCCGTCCGGTGGCAGAAACCCTGAAATACATCCCGCTGAACCGCTATGTAGGCATGTCCGGACAGAAATTTGTGGGAAACTTGTACATCGCCTGCGGCATTTCCGGCGCCATTCAGCATCTGAAGGGGATTAAGGATGCCTCCACCATTGTGGCCATCAATAAAAATCCCAACGCGCCTATTTTTAAAAATTGCGATTACGGCATTGTGGGTGACCTGATGGAAATCCTTCCCCTACTGACCCAGGCGCTGAACACCGGGGAAAAGCAACCTGCACCTCCCATGATCAAAATCAAGCGGCCGGTGATGCCAAAGCCCGAGCCCATCGGTCCCCGGTATGTGTGCAGCGGCTGCGGCTATGAGTATGTGCCCGAACTGGGAGACGAGGAGAGCGAGATCGCACCCGGCACCCTGTTCCGGGATCTGCCGGACGACTGGATCTGCCCCGAATGTGCCGAGGCCAAAGACCAGTTTATTGAAGCGTAACGCGGAAAGGAGGAGCAGATTATGTATTGTGTGAGAAACGTGACAGAGGACCTGTACTGGGTCGGGGCCAACGACCACCGGCTGGCTCTGTTTGAGAATGCCTATCCGATTCCCCGGGGAGTCAGTTATAATTCATATCTCCTGCTGGATGAAAAAACGGTCCTGTTTGACACGGTGGACTTTGGAAGCTGCCGCCAGTTGATTGAGAATATGAACCATGTGCTGGATGGAAGACCCCTGGACTATCTGGTGATCAACCATTTGGAGCCGGACCACGCGGGCAGCATTGAGGAGGTGCTGCTGCGCTGGCCCAAGGTGAAGATCATCAGCAATGAGAAAGCCTTTATGCTGATGCGGCAGTTTGGATTCCGGGTGGATACCCACGATCAGATCGAGGTGAAGGAAGGGGATACCTTCTCCTTCGGAACCCACACGGTTACCTTTGTCTTTGCTCCCATGGTCCATTGGCCCGAGGTGATGGTCACCTTTGATGTCACCAACGGCGTCCTGTTTTCCGCCGACGCCTTCGGGACCTTCGGTGCGCTGGACGGCAAGCTGTTTGCCGACGAGGTCAATTTCGACCGGGACTGGCTGGACGACGCCCGCCGGTATCTGACCAACATCGTGGGAAAATACGGCCCGCATATTCAGCTAATTCTGAAAAAGGCCGGGACCATTCTGGACCAGATTAAGTACATCTGCCCCCTGCACGGCCCCGTGTGGCGCAAGGATCTGATGTATTTTATCCAGAAGTACGACACCTGGAGCCGGTATTTGCCGGAGGAAAAGGGCGTGTTGATTGTCTACGCCTCCATGTATGGCAATACCGAGGCGGCCGCCCAGGCGCTGGCGGCGCGGCTGTGTGAAAAGGGACAGACCAACGTGGCGGTCTATGACGTGTCCAGCACCGATGTGTCCCAGCTGATTTCCGAAAGCTTTAAATACAGCCATCTGGTGCTGGCCTCGGTGACCTATAACCTGGGCATTTACCCGGCCATGCACAATTTCCTCCTGGATATGAAGGCGCTGAATGTCCAAAACCGGACCATCGCGCTGATTGAGAACGGCTCCTGGGCCTGCAAGTCCGGCGACTTGATGCAGAAATTTATCAACGACGAGCTGAAAGACATGACGGTTCTCAACGAGCGGGTGAGCATGGCCTCGTCGCTCAGCACGGATAAGGTGCCGGAGCTGGATACTCTGGTCAACGCAATTTTGGAATCCATGGCGTAAGCCGTGTTAAGAACGCCCCCGTTGCTGCAAATCGGGCTGCAGCAGCGGGGGCGTTTTTTCGGGCGGCAGGGCGATTGTGTGGGCCGAACGGGGTGAATCTCTTGTGAAATAGCAGAGACTGTGCTATGATCATGTCTACGGAACAA
This sequence comes from Lawsonibacter sp., assembly GCA_050251755.1. Lineage (GTDB taxonomy): Bacteria > Bacillota > Clostridia > Oscillospirales > Oscillospiraceae > Lawsonibacter. The sequence goes on from JBFWME010000065.1 coordinate 5,963, forward strand.
ACCGCATTGCGGTTTCTGTGCGATCAAAATGGTGCAATGGGCATACGTCTGACGTGGAAGCGCGAAAAGGGGACTGCAGTGATGAATCGAAGCGATCATAACTATATTGAATATGTCAAGATTCTCAGGGAGGAGCTGATCCCGGCGACCGGATGTACGGAACCAATTGCACTGGCCTATGCGGCGGCCAAAGCCAGACAGGTGCTGGAAGCTATCCCGGAACGATGCCGGGTGGAAGTCAGCGGAAATCTCATAAAAAACGTGAAAAGCGTGATTGTTCCAAACACAAACGGACGCAAGGGAATCGGAGCAGCGGTTGCGGCGGGGATCACCGTGGGAGATCCGTCAAAAATGCTGGAAGTGCTCTCCGATATCCCGGAGGAAGAGAAGCCAAAAATCGCGGAGTATGAACAGAGCCATGAAATTACCATTGTCCCCCATGAGGGAGATGAGATTTTCTATATTGATGTCACGCTGTTTTGCGGCGATGGACGAGCCAGAGTTGTGATTGAAACCTATCACACGAATCTCGTTCTGATCGAAAAAAACGGAGCAGTCCTCTTCCAGGCCGGTGGGAAGCAGGAGAGTGACCTGGATGTAACAGACCGAAGCCTGCTGAACGTAAAGGACATTGTTGCCTTTGCCGACGCGGCAGAGCTGTCCGATATTGAGGAATCAGTGGGCCGTCAAATTGAATGCAACAGCGCCATTGCCGAAGCGGGCATGACGGGGGATTGGGGCGCGAATATTGGGAAAACATTGTCAGCCACTTATGGTACCGATGTTAAGATTCGGGCCAGAGCCATGGCGGCGGCGGGATCCGACGCCAGAATGGGGGGCTGCGAAATGCCCGTCATTATCCTGTCCGGAAGTGGAAATCAGAGCCTGGCGGCGTCCCTTCCGGTGATTGAATTTGCCAAGGAACTCCAGGTACCGCGGGAACGGCTGATCCGCGCGGTGGCGCTGTCCGATCTGATTGCCCTGCATCAAAAGACAAGCATCGGGCGCCTTTCCGCCTTCTGTGGTGCGGTGAGCGCGGGATGTGCCGCGGGTGCGGGCATTGCCTATCTCTGCGGCGGCGATTATGATGTGATTTCTCACACCGTTGTCAACGCATTAGCCGTGGTGTCGGGCATTGTCTGCGACGGAGCTAAGCCTTCCTGCGCAGCTAAGATTGCCATGGCGGTGGACGCCGGAATTCTGGGCCTGCACATGTATGAAAACGGCCAGCAGTTTTTCAGCGGAGACGGTATCGTCACCAAGGGCGTGGACAACACCATTGCCAATGTGGGGCGGATGGCCAGCCGAGGCATGCGGCAGACGGACCGGGAAATTTTAAATATCATGGTGGGCCGGGACTGCTGATGACGGCTGAACTGTGCTGAAATTGTCCGTAAAATGAATCGAGTCGTGGCATGGGAGATTCTCCCGTGCCACGACTTTTTTATTTTGGAACGAACATACCATTGAGAGGGTATCTCCAGCTGTTGATTTTTGGTCAGATTGGGAGCGCTTTTACCCAATTTGCCGCTTTTTCAGCATTTTGATCCGGGTCACGTTTGGGCTCGGTGAACGCCATCTCTCCAATCAACGTGTTTTGCGAAAGGGCGTCCCGAAGCTTCTGGAAGCATTTTTCTGCGCCGCCTCCGCCATGACAGGCAAACAGGGCAATGCGTTTTCCCTGAATGGGATATCGGTTGAGAAAGGTTTTGATCGGCGGGGCATAGGATCCGGCCCAGATGGGAGTTCCGATAAAAATCGTGTCGTAGGAATTCCAGTCAATGGTGTCGTTGGTAAGCTCCGGAGTCTCGCCAAATAGGACGCTTTTTCCACCCCAGACATACTTTCCGATGCCTGTTCGCGAATAGTCTTTGCGCGGATGCAGCGCAACGCGGTCCGCGCCGATGATCTCGGCGATCTTCCCGGCAATGAATTGGGTGTTTCCGTCCAAGGAAAAAAATACGACCAAGGCGCGCATAGATGATCCTCCTTTTTGATAACGCGGCGTGGAATCCGCAACGTCGGGGTGAACATGGTTCAAAGCAGCACAAGAGATGGAGAGAAGCTGCTTTTGTCAAGGATAAAATTAGTATATCCACCCGGAACTCCCTTGTCAAATCCTAGGCAGATGCCAAAAAGAAAGGACAAGCTTATGGACCGTGAATCCATCGGATGACCGCAGCTATGTTTGATCTGCAATTACTGCAGTCCAACGGAGGTAAAATACGGCTGGCTGCGAAAAGCAGACATAAAAAACGGCCCCGCAGAAGCGGGGCCGCCAACAAAAGCTGATTAGCAACCGAAGCCGAGGCACTGGCAAACCATCTGCCAGACAGAGCTACAGTCAAAGTTACAATTGAAGCCGCAAAACATAAACCTGACCTCCTATAAGTATTTGTCTCGCGAAGACACTATGAATTGTAACCGTTTTGTAACTATTTTTCAAGTGCAATGATTTCCAGTTGAAAAACGCTTTGGGAAAGAAGGGATTGATACAGCCGCCCAAGTGTGCCGGCGGCGCGGGTGGAAAAGGAAATCGCCCTTGTCAAGGACGGTTTGAGTCAGGTGGGACAGATCACCCCACAGGCGATCTTTGCACCGGAATTACCGGATGGCTGAGACGTGAAGTCATCCTGCTGGCTGTGAATGACCACGGTTCTGCCAATAATATCCGAGATGCAAAAGCGGTTTGTGAGGACGACCAGGAAAGCATGGCCGTTACATTCAAACAGTGGAGGGAGATCGCCTGCGTGATAAGGATGCGCACAGTCGTCCGGGTTATAGTGTCCTTTTGTTTCGGAGAAGTCGGCGCCTGCGCAGGAGGTTCCCTCGTGAATGTGAAACCCAAAAATTTTGGAGGAACATGGAGCATCGCTGTGTGGGAGCCGATGAATATCAGCGACCACGAACGTATTGCAGCCAGATGGATAGAAGGATACTGTGCCGCTTGGCCCGCTTGACGGGTGTTCTCCGCGGATGCGTGCGACGGCCATGGGACGGCCAAAGTTAAGACCCAATGTAGTTCACCTCGTGTCATGCTATGCCCAAGGACAAAATAAGTGAAACGGGTCGTTCTGAGTCAGGGGAGAGCAAGGCGTTCTCGTTTTTTTGGGAAAAGGAGCAAGTCCTGGAACCATGTAGTTCGAGGACTTGGCCTTTGGTACGTATCTCATCATGAAAAACCAGGAAACCTGTGTAAATAGAATTAATCCGGCAAGTAAAAAATAACCTCTACGGGAGCATTTAACAAGCGGGCTATTTTCATGGCCAGCTCCAGAGTTGGATTATACTTGTTATTCTCGATGGCATTGATTGTTTGCCGGGTAACTCCGAGCTTTGCCGCGAGGTCTTCCTGCCGCAGGCCGAGTATTTTTCGCCGCTCTCTGATGTCATTTTCCATCGGATTACCCTGGAAAGAACAGAAGAAGCGCGCCGAATCCAATGAGAAACACCACTAAGACTACGGATAAAAGAATGGATTTTTTACCCCCTACGTCCCCGACCTTCAGTTTTGCAATTTGGGAAGCAAAGAAATAAACAATATTCTGAAAGATCAACAGATAGATAGGTGTCGTGACCGTACCCTGATAAATAAAATCCCGGATTCCCCACGCAAATAGAGCGACCACGGTAAACAAGTACGCCCAACGAATTGCTTGCAGGGAAATTGCCAGTTCCATTTCGTCCATTTTTTTCATACTCTAACCTCCAAAATGTAAAACGCTTTTGACATTTTGGAGTATAGCATGGTAGCACAATAATGTCAAGAGTATTTGACATTTTTCATTCAAGCAGATACTTCTGTCGGCGCTCCAGGTTTGTGCTAGGGAAAGAAAGCCGCCCCGGATCAGGGGCGGCATACCTATACATCGTCGTTTCGAATGGATTTTTTCTTCGCGTTTGGATTCTGATTCTGGTTTTCGCGTGTAATTGGAGTTTGACCGTTGCACTTTTTCATCCGAGCGTGTTTATTATCCGGCTGGCTGTCTTTTGGCATGATATTCACCTCATGGATAGCTTGCCCGGCAAATCGTATCATATCCGGCCGGGATCGAGGGAGTGCCCTGCATGGTGGCGCTCTCCTGCGCGATTGAATATACTGGATGGAAAGGAGTATCTTTCTATGTTTGATAAGATGGCAGATGTTCATATTGATATTTACGAAGGAACCACAAACGAGTATCTTGGAAGCAATAATTTTGCACTTACGCCTCAAGTTGAAAGAATTTTACTTGATATAATAAACTACCATATTGTGCCAAAATCAATTACTCTGACAGATGTGAATTTTTATCAGGCTTCCAGCGAATACAAGCCACCGAAACTTTATGAGGAGCAGAAACGCAGAGGCGTTATTCATGCCAAAGTCAGGGATTCCGCTTCAAAAACATGGATGGACGTTGATATTTATATTACGTTTAACGTAAGAACCAGAGGAAACGTCTTAGGTGATCAATATCACTTTGACAGCGTTACATATTCCGATCTTGATGTGCAGGAGATAAAACTGCACTGAACGCCAACAGGGTGTTGCATGGGTTTGCAGTTGCTAACAAAACCAGCACACAGGGCGGCAACAATTCCACAAATCGACAAAACTTTTATAGTCTGACCAGTATAATGTTCTTATAAAAAAGGAGAGCGTTTATGACATATGAAGAATATAAAGCTATGTTTGAGCATGGTTATGATGCGGCAAGAGCTTAAATAATAGAAAATCCAGAGGAGCCTGGTGAAGAGACGGCAAGTAAGCTTGCCTCCGGGTACTCAAACGGATGGAGGGAGCGAACTGCATTGTGGCGCTCTTTCCGGTAACAAATAGACTGGATGGAAAGGAGCGTTTTTTTATGTTTGACAAGATTGCAGATATCTATATTGATGTTTACGATGGCCCGACAGACAAGTATTTAGGGAGCATTAACTTTCTACTAAATTTTCAAAATGAAAAAATTTTTCTTGACATGATAAACTATCATATAATACCGAAATCGATTACTCTGGCTGATGTAAATTTATATCAGGCTTCCAGCGATTACAAACCACCGGAACCTTATGAGGAGAAGAAACGCAGAGGAGTTGTTCATGCCAAGGTCAGGGATTCCGCTTCAAAAACATGGATGGATGTTGAAATTTATTTTACGTTTAATGTAAGAACGAGAGGAAATGTCTTAGAAGACCAATATCACTTTGACAGCGTTACATATACGAATCTTGATGTGCAAGAGATAAGACTACGCTCCAGGGTCTAGTGAAGTGTTGCGCGGGTTGGCAGCTGCGGAAATCAGCACAAAGACAGTTCGGCAACAATTCCACAAATCGACAAAACGTTTATAGTCTGATCAGTATAATGTTCTCATGAAAAAGGAGAGCGTTTATGACGTATGAAGAATATAAAGCTATGTTTGAGCGTGGTTATGATGCGGCAAGAGCTTAATTTACAAACAAACGGGTCGCCTTCGTCGGGCGGCCCTTTTTTTCGAGACAGAAGGCGGAAAGGCGGGCAATCGTCAAGCTGCTTTCTGTTTCAAACAGTAAGCGCCCCCCCTTTGCCGCGTGCATTTGCCAATTCCTATCATTCCAGCTTTGCCCTTACAATATATTCACCGGCTTTGAGGTCCGGAAACAGATAAACTCCGCTGCCGTTTGCCTGCTGAATCTGAATCAGGCTGTATCCACTGGATTCTTTCCGATATAGAGCCGTGACTGCATACGGCACTGTATGCCCCTCCTGAAGCACGACTCCACTGATCGTTCCTTTTGTCTCGATCATGTTTCTGTATAAATAGAGGTCAGCACAAAAAATATCGTTGGGCAATACTTCAACCGTAATTGCTTCGGGCAGAGTATAGTCATAACATAATGCAGATATCACATACTTACCTGGCTTAAGACTGGCGAACAGATACTCTCCATCTTCATTTGTTCTTGTAACCTTTTCGTTGCATTCCACGTTTTCTTTGCTGAGAATACGGACCAGAGTGTTGGGCAATGGAATGTTTTCACCATTTCTGACCGTGCCATATACAGCGGCATTTCCAGCATCTTGATCCGGAATTAATTTGATGGTTACATACAAGGGCACAAACGGTTTTAGAGATATCAACCTGCTCTCCGAAATCAGATAATTCTCGGCTGAAACAATGATTTCGTAATTCCCGGGAAAAAGTGTGTCAATAAAGGAAAATAACCCATCACGGTCTGTTTGGGTATGGCAAATCGGTCTGGAATCCATGGCCAATACTTTTACCGTCGCGCTTTGGATTTTGGTACAGTTGCTTACCACCTGTCCGCACAACTTGGTACAGGGGAAGGATGGTGATTTTTCTAATTTAAGGTTTACGGAAACTTCCTGCCCGGAATCGAGGTGAAATTCTTCTGACCTGCGCAACAGGTACATATCTCTGTTTGCCATGGTTACTCTTCCTTTTGAGAAAAAGCCTTTACAATATAATTCGAGGCGTCTACCGAGCCAAATAAATACCTGCCGGCACTGTTGGTTTTTGTTAATCTGATCAGTGTTTCGTCTGTGCCAATTATTTCATACAGCGCGACCGTTGCGCTTCCAATGGGGAGCAGGGTGGCGCTGTCCAGTATGATTCCGCTTACCGTTCCCGTGTTTGTAACCGCATTGGTGTAAAGCGTTAAGTCGAGAGAAGCCACCTCCG
>JBFWME010000066.1:0-12148 GCA_050251755.1 Lawsonibacter sp.
CAAAGGGCAAAAAGGTGACGAGCTGAAAACTGCACATCGCGCCGACAAAGGCGGAGACCAGCAAAAGGATGGCGGCCAAAATTTTGCCTGCCGCGCTTTTTTGCAGTTTGCTCATCAGGTCCCCCCCTTTTCCATCTTGTAGCCCAGCCCCCATACCACCTTTAAATAGCGGGGGTCGGCGGGGTCAATCTCAATTTTTTCCCGCAGGTGGCGGATGTGGACGGCCACGGTGTTTTCGGAGCCATAAGCCGGGTCGTTCCACACCTGCTCGTAGATTTGAGTGGAGGAAAAGACCTGCCCCGGATGCGAGAGGAGCAGTTTTAAAATATTGTATTCGATTGGGGTGAGCGCCACCTGGTCCCCGTCCACCGTCACCTGCTTTGCTCCATCGTCCATGGAAATAGGGCCGACGGAGATCAGACCCGGTCCTTTGCTTGCTCCGCCAAGACTGGTGTACCGCCGCAGCTGGCTTCGGACACGGGCAATGACTTCAAGGGGATTGAAGGGCTTGGTGATATAGTCGTCCGCTCCGATGTTCAAGCCCAGAATCTTGTCCGCGTCCTCACTTTTGGCCGTGAGCAGAATGATGGGCACGTTGCTGCCCTCCCGAAGTTTGGCGGTGGCACGAATGCCGTCCAGTTCGGGCATCATAATGTCTATTAAAATCAGATGAATGTCGGTTTCTTCCACAGCACGAAGAGCCTCTTTGCCGTTGTAAACCTTAACGGTCTGATAGCCCTCGCTGGTGAGGTAGATATCCAAAGCCGAAACAATGTCCCGGTCGTCGTCACAAATCAAAATGGTGTGCATGGTTCCAAGCCCCCCCCCTTTTTCTTACTTGTTAGCATAGCACAGACAGTTTAAGTTGCAAGAGAGAATTTTTTAAGAACTGGTTAAGGCGGCAAATGACAGCGGCCACCGGACCATGTAAGCCATGATCCGGCGGCCGTTTGGGCAGGATTGAGAGAATTTCGGGAGATGGTTTGAAGGAAATCAGCGGTTGTCCTGGTTCTGGCTGTTCTTTTGCCCGTTCTGCTTGGGGTGGGTGCGGTTTTTCTGATTTGGACTGGGCTGACCGTCCTGGGGATTGCGGTTGGGCTGACTGTTATGCTTCGTTTGGCCATTCTGACGGATGGAATCCATAGGTGTAACCCTCCTTTAAAATGGATGCAGGACTAGTTTGCGGCAGGGTCAGCCAAAATATACATGCAGAACCAATATTTTGCAGAAGGCGACGGAAAAGATGTTCAGGGCTGCGCAGAGAAGTCAACCCCTGGAGGGATACGGGGCAGGGGAGCAGAGCTCAGCAAGAGAACGGAGTCCCCCTGCTGATTGGTTCATTTGGAAGAGAGAGACAAATTTTCCGCATTCCAGCGCTCTAATGTTCTTTTCATAAAAGATCTGATATAATGCACAAGGGGGTGTTTGGGTTGAGAATACTTGTTGCCGAGGATGATCTTGCGCTGAATCAAATTATGGTAAAAAAACTCACTGCGGAAGGATATGCGATCGATCCCTGCACGAACGGCCTGGACGCATGTGATTATTTGGAGTCTGCGCCATACGACGCGGCCGTTTTGGATATTATGATGCCGAAGCTGGACGGGCTTGAGGTTGTAAAAAGGCTGCGTAGCAAAGGAAATTTAACGCCGGTTATTTTTTTAACCGCGCGGGATACCGTGGCGGACCGGGTCAAGGGTCTTGACATCGGCGCCAACGATTATCTGGTGAAACCATTTTCGTTCGACGAACTGACCGCACGGATTCGGGCCATTACTCGCACGGCGGCCGGAAATCCCACGAATGTCTACTCGCTTGCAGACTTAACCCTGGACACCGAAACGCATCTTGTGAAGCGTGCAGGCAGGGAAATCCAGCTGACAGCAAGGGAGTACACCCTGTTGGAGTACTTGCTGCGCAACAAAAACAAGGTGCTTTCCCGCCATAAAATCGAGGATCACGTATGGAACTATGACTATGAGGGCGGAACCAATGTTGTGGACGTCTATATTACCTATCTGAGAAAGAAATTGGATGAGGAGCATGACGTGAAGCTGATCCATACCGTTCGGGGAATCGGGTATTGCATGAAGGTGGAAGAATGAGGAAACTGACGATTAAACTGAAAATTACACTGTGGTTCACAAGTTTCATGATACTCTTGTCCTGCGTGGTGTTTGCGTTTATTGCGTTTGTATCCGATTCCACCGCCACGCGCCAGGTAACAGGTGCATTGACCCGGCAGGTGGACGAAAACGTCCACGCGGTCAAGAATATAGACGGGAGGGTGGACATCGGCGGCAGCTTTGTGTTTTTTCGCAATGGAATCTATTGCCTTGTCTTTTCCAAAGACGGGGGAAAAATCGCCGGCGATTTGCCCTATGAAGCACTGGAGGAGGAGCCTCTGAAAGAGGGCGGCGTTCGTATGGTGAATGCGGACGGCGAGGCCGGTCTGATTTACGACAGGCTTGTCGAGCTGAAGGGGCATGAAGATGTTTGGGTACGGGGGGTGGTGTTGGAAAAAAGCAGTATCGCCTCGTCGGCGGTGTCCCGGGCCGTACTTGTCGCGCTGCCGCTGCTGATTGTTTTGGCGGCCGGCGGCGGGTATCTGATTGCCGGCCGCTCTCTGCGCCCCATTCAAAAAATCAGCGAAACCGCGAATGAGATCGGCAGAAGCGGCGACCTTTCCAAGCGGATTGAGTTGGAGGGAAGCGGCGATGAGCTGCACAAACTCGCCGATTCCTTTAACCGGATGTTTCAACAGCTGGAAACAAATTTTGAAGCGGAACGAAACTTTACCTCAGATGCATCCCACGAGCTGCGCATGCCGGTGACCGTGATTTTGGCGCAGTGTGAATATGCCTTGGAAAACGCGTCCGGAGAACAGGAGCTGTATGAAGCGATCAGCGTTATTCAACATCAGGGGTATCGGATGTCACGACTGATCGAGTCTTTGCTGAACTTTACCCGAATGGAACAGCGGACCGAGTCGATTGCCTTTGAGCCGGTGGAACTCAGCGAACTGGTGAAAGGCATCTGCCAGGAACAAGAGGATTTTGATGACAAGCATATTACCTTGACAGAGGAAATACAGCCCGGCATCAAGATAGAGGCCAACCAGTCCCTGATGACCCGTATGGTCGGAAATTTGATCCGAAATGCATATCGATATGGGAAAGAAAACGGAAAAATATGGGTCAGCTTAAACAAAACGGGTCAAGAAGTGGCCCTTTCGGTGGCGGATGACGGAATTGGAATTGAGGAGGAAGAACTTCCAAAGATATGGAACCGCTTTTACCGTGTGGACAAAGCCCGCAGCTCCGCGGAGGACGGGGGGCTAGGTCTGGGCCTGGCCATGGTCAAGCAAATTGCAGAGCTTCACGGCGGCAGCGTTCAGGCCGAAAGTGTGCTGGGCCACGGAAGCGTGTTCACAGTTAGTTTTAAAATAGAGGGATAAATCTACGACTCCTTCTAATCGTGTTCTAATGGATAGCAGGTATACTCTCCATCAGAAGCGATTGGAAGGAGTGTGTTTTGAGTGACAGATCACGATTTGCGCATCGCGCTGATCCCGGCATATGAGCCCGGTCAGCAGCTCATGGAGCTGCTCGCCCATATACAGGAGCAAGGATGGACCACCGTTGTCATCGACGACGGCAGCAGTATCGCCTGCTCCGGGCTGTTTGAACAGGCGTCCCGGTTTGCCGCGGTGCTGATCCATCCGGAAAACCGGGGGAAGGGACGTGCGCTGAAATCAGGGCTTCAATATATCAGGAATCATTTCCGCTCGCCATACACGGTGGTTACGATGGATGCGGATGGACAGCATCGGATTGCTGACGCGGTTCGGGTCTGCGAAGCGGCGGAGCGGAATCCAGACGCCCTGGTGCTTGGAAGCCGAGGTTTTCGGAACAAGGTTCCCCTGCGAAGCAGGCTTGGGAATACCATCACGCGGATGGTATATGAAACGACGACCGGCTTACAGGTGGAAGATACGCAAACCGGGCTGCGAGCCTTTCACAGCGAGTTGATTCCCATGCTGATGGATATCTCAGGGGAGCGATACGAGTATGAGATGAATGTGCTTTTGGAGTGCGCGAAGCGAAACATCCCCATCCGAGAGGTGGAGATCGAGACCATTTATATCGACAACAATGCGGGCTCCCATTTTAACACGCTCAAGGATTCGTTCCGGATTTATAAGGAAATTCTCAGATATTCCGCGTCCTCCTTTGCCAGCTTTTTGCTGGACTATTCCCTATACAGCCTGCTGACGGTTTGGACCGCCGGGCTTGGCAATGTGAGCCTGCCTCTATCCAATGTTACGGCACGCATGATAAGCGCTGGCTTTAATTTCACCGTCAACCGAAGGCTTGTCTTCAAAAGTGAGCGACACGTTTGGGCGTCCGCTGCCCAGTATGCTGCGCTGGCGGCGGCCATTTTAGCGGGAAATACCCTTGTGCTGAGTACGCTTGTCACGCAGTACGGCATGAATCCCTTCGGGGCAAAGCTGTTGACGGAACTGCTGTTTTTCACGGCAAGCTGGGTTGTTCAGCGCTTTGTGATCTTCCCCAGGGAGACGGAGGGCAAGCAGTCGGAAGCGTTCCGAGCAGCCCGCTGCACGAAGAAGCGCCGCTGCCGGGTCAATGAAAAATGAGCGAAGAGGAAGTCCTATGTCATTTTTTCGAAAAAAATTTGGGTGGGCGGTTGTGTATGTCGTTTTGCTGACCGCATTTACCCTCTACGTTGTGTTGGACACCTTTGTGATCCAACGGGTTTATACGGTGGTACCGTCCGAGAGCGGCGGCGCGGTGGTTTCCGGGCAGACGGAATCGGGAACATCCGGCTCCGCCCAAACGGAACAGAGCGGGGGCAATGAAACCTCAGATGGTGAAACCAGCAGCGCGGCGTCTGCACAATCCGCCGTTGTGACCGATCATTCGTACCTGGATTCCAACATCAGCATCACCATCACGGAATACAGAGAATATGATACAACGATCTTCGTTGCGGATGTTACCGTCTCCTCCCCGGAGTATCTGAACACAGCCTTGGCCAAGCAGGCATATGGGCAGAACATCACGGAGCCAACCTCGGAGATCGCCCTGGAAAACCAGGCGATTCTGGCCATAAACGGCGACTATTACGGCACACAGAGAAGCGGGTATGTATTGAGAAACGGCGTGTTGTACCGGGAAAGCGCACAGGACGGTCAGGAGGATTTGGTGATCTGGGCGGACGGCTCCTTTGAGCTGATTTCAGAAGGGGAAGTCTCGGCCTCCGATTTGCTGAAGCAGGGAGCGGTTCAAATTCTGTCCTTTGGGCCCGGGTTGGTCGATGACGGAACAATCTCTGTTTCGGAGCAGGAAGAAGTCGGAAAAGCGAAGGCAAGCAACCCAAGAACGGCGATTGGAATTGTGGATGATTTGCACTATGTGTTTGTTGTGTCGGACGGCCGTACTCAGGAGAGCACGGGGTTAAGTTTGTATCAGCTTGCCGAGTTTATGCAGGGCCTGGGCGTGAAAACCGCTTACAATCTGGACGGGGGCGGGTCTTCCACCATGTATTTTAACGGTTCGGTTATCAATAACCCTACGACCAACGGCAATACCATCAAGGAGAGGAGCGTGAGCGACATTGTCTACATTGGATCGTAATCCAGAGCAAACGCACATGGCGAAAACCGGATACGGGTATCTGGTGATCTCGCTGCTTTGCCTGTTGTTTGGCGCGGGGTACGAACAGTTCAGCCACGAGGTGTATTCCGGCTATATGGTGTATGCATTTGTCTTTCCCCTGGTGGGAGGAGCGCTTCCATTTGCGACCATGGCATTGTTCCGGTGCCAGCGATTGCCCGGAAGATGTTCCATGAATTTGTATCACTCCGGGATCGCTTCCTTCACGGTGGGAAGCATGATGGAGGGGGTGCTGGAGATTTATGGAACGACGAATGAGCTCCTTCTGGTCTATTGGTATGTGGGGGCGGGATTTGCCGCTGCCGGTGTCTTACTGTATCTCCTTGCACTGCTTGTGGGCAAAGAAAGGGCAGAAGAACAGTACCAGTAAAGTAAAATAGCTTTTCAGTTATTTGCTTCAGAGTTGAATAAAATCAACCGGATTTAAAACCGGCATGGATGAAAAAAACGAATTTGGTCTCTTGACAGATGCAAAACGAAGTGGTAAAATGACCGAAAATTGAATCAAGAAATGAAACCGTTGAAGCGGAGATAACGATGATGATGCTCCCACAGAGAGTCTGCGTTGCTGAGAGTCAGATGGAAAACAAGTCATCAAATGGACCGCTGAGGGTGCAGGGAAACCACAGCCGCAAGGGCTAGGGAAGTATTCTGCAACGTATGGGCATACGTCAGTTGCCGGGGATATGTTGGTATCCTGCTAAGCGCACGGCGTTTGCCGTGAATCAAGGTGGCACCGCGGATTGAATCAATTCGCCCTTGACAGAACGTTTATGGAGTTCTGTCAGGGGCGTTTTTTTATACTCAGAAATGAAAGCGGGGGTTCTTTATGGTTTATCCAAGTCTGGAAGAAATCAAAGCGGCGGCCGAATGCGGCGAATACAAGACCGCGCCGGTCTGCATGGAGCTATTGTCCGATCTTAAAACTCCGATTGAGGTCATGCGTGTTCTGAAACATGTTTCCGAGCACTGCTATATGCTGGAGTCCGTGGCCGATGTGGAACGGTGGGGGCGCTACACGTTTCTCGGTTACGACCCGAAGCTGGAAATCACCTGCATCAATGGCACCATGAAAGTGGGTGCACTGTCCTTTCAGACTGACAATCCCGGTCACTACATCCGGCAGATCCTGGACGAATACAAAAGCGTCCGCTTTCCGGGACTGCCGCCGTTTACCGGGGGACTGGTGGGCTATTTCTCCTATGACTATTTCAAATATGCCGAGCCGACGCTGAAGCTGGATGCCACAGACACAGAGGGCTTTCAGGACGTGGATTTGATGCTGTTTGATAAAGTCATCGTGTTTGATAACTTTTGCCAGAAGATGATCCTCATTGTGAATATCTCGCTGGAACATGCGGAGACGGAGTACCACAACGCAAAACGCAAGCTTTTGCAGATGGCGGATCTCATCAAAACCGGAGAGCCGTATCGCGACGTTCCCGGCAGGCTGAAGTCGGAGGTAACGTCCCTGTTTAGCCAGGAACAATACTGTGATATGGTGGACCGGGCCAAGCACCACATCAAAGAGGGCGACATCTTTCAAATCGTCCTGTCCAACCGCCTGGAAGCCGAGTATGAGGGCACGCTGTTCAATACCTACCGCGTGCTGCGCACGCTGAATCCCTCGCCGTATATGTTTTATTTTTCCAGCTCGGACCTGGAGGTTGCCGGAGCGTCTCCGGAGACGCTGGTCAAGCTGAAAGACGGGGTGCTTCATACCTTTCCTCTGGCGGGTACCCGCCCCAGAGGAAAGACGGGGGAAGAGGACCGGGCGCTGGAGGAGGACCTGCTCCGGGACCCCAAGGAGCTTGCCGAGCACAACATGCTGGTAGACCTGGGGCGCAACGATATCGGAAAGATCAGCAAATTCGGCAGTGTGGAAGTGGAGAAATATCACTGCATCGAACGGTACTCCCATGTGATGCACATCGGCTCTACCGTCCGGGGCGACCTTGCTCCCGGAAAAGACGCGCTGGATGCCATTGACGCGATTCTTCCGGCCGGAACGCTCTCCGGCGCGCCTAAACTAATGGCATGCCGGTTGATCAACGAACTGGAAAACAACAAACGCGGTATTTACGGCGGGGCCATCGGGTATCTCGATTTTACCGGAAACCTGGACACCTGCATCGCAATTCGTATCGCCTACAAGAAAAACGGCAAGGTGTTTATCCGAAGCGGAGCGGGGATTGTGGCCGACTCGGTACCAGAGTTGGAATATCAGGAGTGCCGGAACAAGGCCGCCGCCGTGGTAAAGGCCCTTGAACTGGCTCAGGAGGAATGGATATGATCTTGCTCATCGATAATTACGACAGCTTTTCCTATAATTTATACCAGCTGATCGGGTCGATCAATCCGGATATCCGGGTGATCCGCAACGATGCCATGACCCCGGAGGAGATCCGGGAACTCTCGCCGGAGGCGATCATTCTGTCCCCGGGGCCCGGAAAGCCGGAGGATGCGGGCGTTTGTATCGAAGTAGTAAAAACGCTGGGAAGTACGATCCCGATTCTGGGCGTCTGTCTGGGGCATCAGGCCATCTGCGCCGCCTTTGGTGCCACGGTCTCCTACGCCAGAACGCTGATGCACGGAAAGCAGTCGAATGTATGGCTGGATCCATCCTGCAGCCTGTTTGCCCATTGCCCGGAATGGGCGGCGGTTGCCCGCTACCACTCTCTGGCGGCGGTGGAGGACACCGTGCCGGAGGAGCTGGTGGTGACGGCAAAGACAGAGGACGGAGAAATCATGGCGGTCAAACATCGGGACTATCCCATTTACGGGGTGCAGTTCCATCCGGAGTCGGTGATGACGCCGGACGGAAAGCAGATGCTGAAAAACTTTTTGAGCTGCGCAAAGGAGTGTGCAAAATGATCAAGGAAGCAATTGTGAAAATCGTCGATAAGCAGGATCTCAGCTATGACGAGGCATACCGCGTCATGAACGAAATTATGAGCGGGGAGACCAGCCAGGTGCAAAATGCGGCCTTCCTGGCCGCGCTCTCCACAAAGAGCACCAAGGCCGAGACCATCGAAGAAATTTCAGGCTGTGCCGCCGCCATGCGCGACCATGCGGTGAAGGTTCCCCACGATATGGAGCTGCTGGAAATCGTGGGAACAGGCGGCGACAGCGCCCACAGCTTTAATATATCCACCACCTCCGCGCTGGTCGTCGCTTCCGCCGGGGTCAAGGTTTCCAAACACGGAAACCGGGCGGCTTCCTCCAAGTGTGGTACGGCGGACTGTCTGGAGGCACTGGGGGTCAACATCGACCAGTCGCCCGAACAGTGCGTAGAGCTTTTGAAGTCAGTCAATCTGTGCTTTTTCTTCGCCCAGAAGTACCATACCTCTATGAAATATGTGGGCTCCATCCGCAAAGAGCTGGGAATCCGCACGGTATTTAACATTCTGGGCCCTTTGACCAACCCGGCTTCTCCGTCCATGCAGCTGTTGGGGGTGTACAGCGAGTCGCTGGTGGAGCCGCTGGCGCGGGTGCTGTCCAGCCTTGGCATCAAGCGGGGCATGGTGGTGTACGGGCAGGATAAGCTGGATGAGATTTCCCTCAGCGCGCCCACCTCCGTGTGCGAGTTTGATGGCGGCACGTACAAAAGTTATGTGATCCAGCCGGAGGATTTTGGCTTTGCCCGCTGTGAGAAGGCCGAGCTTGTGGGCGGAACCCCGGCGGAGAATGCGGAAATTACCCGGGCAATTTTACGGGGGGAGAAGGGAGCAAAACGCAATACGGTGCTGATGAACGCAGGTGCGGCGCTGTATCTGGCCCAGAAGGCAAACAGTCTGGCGGACGGAGTTGCGCTGGCGGCGGAGCAAATTGACTCCGGGGCCGCCATGGAGACACTGGAGCGGTTTATCGCCGTGTCAAACCGGAGGTAGGGGATGGAGACCATTCTTCAGACCATTGCGGACTATGCCAGGACGCGGGTGCGCATGGACAGGGAAGAGACCTCGCTGGACGTGCTGAAGGAGCTGTGCCGACAAGGCGGGCCCGCCAACGGGAAGGCCTTTGAGGATGCTTTAAAAAAGCCCGGAATCCGCTTTATCTGTGAGATCAAGCGGGCGTCGCCCTCCAAAGGAATTCTTGCGCAGGAGTTTCCGTACCTCGATATGGCCAGAGCCTATGAGGCGGCGGGAGCCGACTGCATTTCCTGCCTGACGGAGCCTAAGTGGTTTTTGGGCTCGGACGAGATTTTTCGGGAAATCCGCAGCGAGGTTTCCATCCCCATGCTGCGCAAGGACTTCGTCGTGGATGAGTATCAGATCTATCAGGCCAAGTGCATGGGGGCAAACGCTGTGCTGCTGATCTGTGCGCTTCTGGAGACCGAAACGGTGGCACGGTATCTGAAACTGTGTGCACGTCTGGGTCTTGCGGCGCTTGTGGAGGCCCATGACGAGCAGGAAATTTCCAACGCGGTTGCGGCGGGGGCCAGGATCATCGGAGTGAACAACCGAAATTTAAAGGATTTTTCGGTGGACATCGGCAACAGCGGCAGGCTTCGTGCTCTTGTCCCAGACGAAATCCTGTTTGTGGCGGAAAGCGGGATCCAGACGCCGGAGGACATCCGGGCGCTCCGGCAGGAGCGGGTGGACGCCGTGCTGATCGGGGAGGCGCTTGTCCGCGCCCCGGACAAGAAGGCGATGCTGGACCGATTGAGGAGCACACAATGACTCGAGTGAAAATCTGTGGGCTCAAGCGGGACCGCGATATCGATAATGCGAACGAACTTCTGCCGGACTATGTCGGGTTTGTCTTTGTTCCCGGCAGCAGGCGGTACGTTTCCCCGGAAACGGCAAACAGGCTGAGAGTCAGGCTGGATGGGCGCATTCCGGCGGTGGGCGTGTTCGTGAATGAGCCGGAGGAGCATGTGGCAAGGCTGGCCAAAGACGGAATCATCCAGATGATCCAGCTCCACGGCAGCGAGGATGACGAGTATATCCGACGGCTGCGCGGCTTGACAAGTGCCCCCATCATTCAGGCGTTTTCAGTGTCCTCCCCAGGGGACGCGGAGCTTGCCGCCGCGTCCCGGGCGGACTTTGTTTTGCTGGATCATGGCGCCGGCGGCACGGGAGAGGCCTTTGACTGGTCGCTTTTGTCATCGTTGGAACGGCCGTTTTTCCTAGCCGGCGGGCTGACGCCGGAAAATGTGGCGGAGGCCATCCGGCGGCTGAGGCCCATGGCGGTGGACACCAGCTCCGGCGTGGAAACCGACGGGTTAAAGGATTTTGAGAAAATGAAACGATTCATCGAAACGGTCAGGAGCATGGAACCATGGTATTCAT
This sequence comes from Lawsonibacter sp., assembly GCA_050251755.1. Classification (GTDB taxonomy): domain Bacteria; phylum Bacillota; class Clostridia; order Oscillospirales; family Oscillospiraceae; genus Lawsonibacter. Next base: position 10,991 of record JBFWME010000066.1, read on the forward strand.
TTTAAAAAGCGGAGCGCCCAAGGAGAAGATTGAGCAGTTCCGAGCCGAATTCGAGGACCAGGGCTTTTCCACCCTTTGGGCACCTGGGACCCTCCACAATGCGGTCTGCCTGATTGGAAACACAGCGGCGGTGGATATGGATCATGTGGTGGCCACCCACGACATTGTCGCCTACGCAAGGCGGGTGACCGAACAGTACAAGGCGGCAAGCCGGTCGGTTCATCCGGACGATACGGTGATCCGCGTGGGCGGCGTGCAGGTGGGAGGGGGGACGTTCACTGTTATTTCCGGCCCATGCTCGGTGGAGACCGAGGAGCAGATCTGCAGTGTGGCCGAATCAGTGCAGAAAAGCGGGGCCAAGATTCTGCGGGGCGGGGCCTTTAAGCCCAGAACGTCGCCGTATACCTTTCAGGGGCTGGGGGAGGACGGGCTTGCTCTGCTGGAAAAAGCCAAGGAGCACACGGGGCTGCCCATTGTGTCCGAAATCATGAATCAGACACAGGTCCCGTTGTTTGAGAATGTGGACATTGTGCAGATCGGCGCAAGGAACATGCAGAATTTCGACCTGCTCAAGGCGGTGGGGCGGATGCACAAACCGACCCTGCTGAAGCGGGGGCTGGCAAATACGTTGGATGAGCTGCTGATGAGCGCCGAGTATATTATGTCCTCCGGCTGCGAACAGGTTATGCTGTGCGAGCGCGGAATTCGCACCTTTGAAACCGCCACCCGGAACACGCTGGATCTGGCAGGGGTTGCGGTGCTGAAAGAAAAGACTCATTTGCCGGTGCTTGTCGACCCCAGCCATGCCGCTGGGATCCGGTCTCTGGTGGCGCCGCTGGCAAAGGCGGCTCTGGCCGTGGGTGCGGACGGACTGATGATCGAGACACACAACGATCCCGCAAGAGCGCTGTGCGACGGCGCGCAGTCGCTGGATCTGGATCAGTTTGCGGCCCTGATGCAGGTCCTGAGGAGACGGGCGCCGCTGGAAGAAAAAACAATGTGAACAGAGAGGAGCAGAAGATGGAACAGAAAACAGGACGCTTTGGCGTACACGGCGGCCAGTACATTCCCGAGACGCTGATGAACGCCGTGATTGAATTGGAACGGGCCTATGACCACTATAAAAATGACCCGGAGTTTCAGCGTGAGCTGAGCGAT
>JBFWME010000067.1:0-11861 GCA_050251755.1 Lawsonibacter sp.
CAGGAGCTGGTGGGTATGATCGTGGAAAAAGCAGTCAACATGGCGGGCATGATGCATATCCCCGTGCTGGCGCTGGTCGAGAACATGAGCTATGTCACCTGCCCGGACTGTGGGAAAGAGATCCATGTGTTCGGGGAAAGCCACATCGAACGCATCGCCGAAAAACATGGCGTCCAAACCGTTGCCCGGCTCCCAATTGACCCGAAGCTGGCGGCCGCCTGTGATGCGGGGAGCATCGAGCTCTTTGAAGGCAACTGGCTGGATGAGCTGCTTCATACAATTATTTGAATAAAAGGAGAAACGAATTATGAAAATCGCGGTTGCATGTATGGGAAACCAAGTCGGCGGCCATTTTGGCCACTGTGAAAACTTTACGCTCTTTGAAGCGGAAAACGGAACCATCACCTCGGAGAACAGCATCCCCAATCCCGGCCATAGGCCCGGCTTTTTGCCAAACTTTCTGGGTGATATGGGCGTAGAGGTCATCATCGCCGGCGGAATGGGTGGCGGTGCGGTTGACATCTTCAATGAGCGCAACATCGAAGTCATCGTTGGGGCTGTGGGTGACGCCCGCGCCGCCGTGGAGGCCTACCTTAAGGGTGAGCTCAAATCCACCGGCTCGGTCTGCCATGATCATGCGTACGAAAACGAGTGCGGCGGCCACAAATAATCGTCTCACCATATCGATCACTGGAACGGCACCACTGTTGATGCAATCACCCGCCCAAGCCGTCACAGGATGAAGCAAAGCGCATAACTTTCTAAAAAGTTATGCGCTTTGTATTGATTGAACAGGAAAGGGAACCCTGACGGTTTCCTTTCCAATTATCCTTCCCTCCGAACCCTTTGGATTGAGGGTTTTTCCACCGTCTAAAGCCGTCACAAACTGTGATGGCTTCTTTTCTGTGCCAAACGAAGCATCTGACCGGTTACCCAGACAGCAGACCATCAAAAAGCCGCAAATACCGGTCGTTAAAAATGCTTCCCTTTCGCCATACCATCGTAAAATCGTTATACACCTCAAAATCCACAAGCGGGATTTGGCGCAAAGCACCATTTTCCAGCTCTCGCTTCACTGCCGCCTCATAGAGGAACGTAATTCCGCATCCGGCTGAAACCAGCGATTTGATTGCGCTGATGCTTCCGATTTCCATCCTGCTTTTGAAATCCAGAACAGAATAATTTCGTTCGGCCATGTGCCGCTCCAAAATCTCCCTGGTTCCGGAGCCCTGCTCTCGAAGAATGATGCGCTGTCCAAACAGATCGCTCAGAGTATTCACTTGGTCTTGAAGGGACTGTAAACCGCCGCATACGGCAATATAGTGCTGCCGCGACCAAACTCTGTATTCATATTCCGATTTCCGAAAGTATCCTTCGATCACCGCAAAGTCCAATTCGCCCGCATTGATTTTTTTTAGCAGCACCTCGGTGTTATCCACCAGCATCTTTACCTTTGTATCAGGTTCACGCTCCAGAAATCCCGCCAGCTTTTCCGGGAGGACAAAATCGCCTATGGTAAGGGTTGCTCCAAAACTAAGCTTAATTTCACGGTCGGCTTTCATTTGCTCCATCAGGATGATGTCGTCGTGCCGCATAGTCGTCGCAGCGCTCTGCAACAGGATTCCTGCCGGGGTCAGATGGAGCTTTTTCCCTTCATAATGGAACAGCTTGACGCGATAATGCTCCTCAATAAATCGTATGTGCTGTGACACGGCCGGCTGCGTGATATTCAGTTCCTTTGCCGCGTTGGTAAAATTCATAAGGCGGCAGACCGTCAAAAAGGTCTCCATCCTGAAATCCTGCATCAGATCGCCCCCGAGGCCAGTATATCATAAGATATCATTATCGTTCAATCAAAATATATCATTTTATTTTTTGGTGAAAGGATGATATGATACCGCAGAAAGGAAGTGCTTGCATGTTGAACCGGATCAAAACAAATTCGCCGGGCATCTTGCTGTGCCTGATCATCGCTGTTCCGGCGTGGTATCTGGGACAGCTCGTCCCCGTGGTGGGCGGGCCCGTGTTTTCCATTCTCATCGGTATGATCGTGACGGGCTGGATCAAACACAAGGAAACGGTAAATTCCGGCGTGTCCTTTACGTCAAAGAAGATTTTACAGTATGCGGTCATTCTTCTTGGCTTTGGCATGAATCTCTCCGTCATCGCCTCTACCGGACTGCAGTCCCTGCCGATCATCCTTTCGACGATCAGCACCTCGCTCATTGTTTCTTATGTATTGTTCAAGATCCTGAATGTACCAAACAAAATTTCCGTCCTGATTGGTGTCGGTTCTTCCATCTGCGGCGGTTCGGCAATTGCGGCCACAGCGCCTGTGATTGATGCGGATGACGAGGAAATTGCCCAGTCGATTTCCGTTGTCTTCCTTTTCAACGTCATTGCCGCGCTAATCTTTCCCACGCTGGGCGGCATCCTGGGGCTTTCCAATTACGGCTTCGGCCTTTTTGCGGGCACCGCCGTCAACGACACCTCATCGGTCACCGCCGCGGCGTCGGCTTGGGACGCGATCCACGGTTCAAACGCGCTGGAGACCGCGGCCATTGTCAAGATGACCAGAACGCTGGCCATTATTCCAATTACCCTTGTGCTAGCCCTATACCGAACCAAAAAAGAGACCGGAAACGACTCCAAGGTAAAGATCAAAACGATATTCCCGTTTTTTATCCTCTACTTTGTGCTGGCCTCGGTGATCACAACCGTGTGCACCTCTCTTGGTGTTCCAGCAGGCGCTTTTGCACCGTTTAAAACGCTGAGCAAGTTTTTGATCGTAATGGCAATGGCTGCAATTGGGCTAAACACCAATCTCGTAAAGCTTGTAAAAAACGGCGGGAAGCCAATTCTAATCGGCTTGTGCTGTTGGATCAGCATTGCCTGCGTCAGTCTTCTGATGCAGCATATTTTAGGAATCTGGTAAACGCGTCCACGATTTTCTTCTTACACGCGTACATCCCCTGCTCCCCGATTGGCAGACCCTGTTCGGCATCCGGAAATTGGTTCTTTCAAGAGCTCCTTCTTTTTTACAATAATTCGACCAAACGCCAGGTTTTATTAAAAATTCCAAGATCGGTTTTCTGTTTTTGTACTAAATTTACAATGCAATCTTCCCGCTAACATGTTATAATATGATTTATTTACTAAAATTAGTGGGTGAACGTGTTGAAAACGATCAGTAATTCCAAGGTTTACAAAATATTATCCAGCATGAATGAACTCAAATGGCGGATTGCGCTGAAAGGGATCTTAGCCGGTTTGATCTCAGGCTTGCTGGTCGTCCTGTACCGGCTTGGAATCGAGTATGGAACCGATATCGCAATTGAAATTTATGCTTACTTAAGACTGCATCCGCTTCTGATCTTGCCATGGATCTTATGTATCCTCGTTGCCGGTCTGTTCATCGCGTGGCTGATCCACCTTGAGCCAATGGCTTCCGGAAGCGGAATTCCCCAGGTAGAAGGCCAAGTGATCTACGGGCTGCGCATCAAATGGTATTCTGTCCTGGCCGTCCGGTATTTGGCCGGTTTCGCATCTTCTTTTTTCGGTCTTTCGCTAGGACGGGAAGGACCTTCCATCCAAATCGGCGCATCGGGAAGTCAGGGGTTGGCCAAAAAAATGGCCAAAAACAAACTGGAAGAAAATTATCTGATGACCGCAGGCGCCGCCGCCGGATTGTCCGCGGCTTTCAACGCTCCTCTTTCCGGTATGGTGTTCGCGCTGGAGGAGGTACATAGAAGCTTTTCCGGGCTGATTCTCATTACTGCAACAACGGCGTCGTTGACCGCCGATATCGTCTCCAAATATTTTTTCGGACTGACCCCGATTTTGAATTTTTCGGTCACGCCGTCGATGACCGAGCGGCTTTATATTTGGCTGGTCCCCATTGGGATTGTTTCCGGCCTCTCCGGAATCCTTATCAACAAAGCTTTGCTGGGCTTTCAGACGCTCTACAACAAGCTCCCCTGGTTTATCCGTCCCTGTATTGCGCTGCTGATCGCCTTACCGTGCGGTCTTTTCCTGCCTCAGGTATTGGGTGGGGGCGCAAATCTGATTGAACTGGCCGAACTGGCCGATACCGGCCTTGCCACCTTACTGATTTGTCTGGTGGTAAAGTTTTTGTTCACCTGCACCAGCTTTGGCAGCGGCGTCCCCGGAGGAATTTTCCTGCCGATTTTGTCTGTGGGAGCGCTTTCCGGCAGCCTGCTGGGGCTGCTGGCCATGCAGTTTGGCCTTCCGGCCAGCTTTATTCCCGACTTTGCCGTATGCGGAATGGCAGGGGCCTTATCCAGTTCGGTCAAAGCTCCTGTGACCAGTATTCTGCTCACAGCGGAGATGACGGGATCACTGGTTCATCTGCTTCCTGTGGCCGCCTGTTCGTTCATCGCTTTGTTTTTGTCCGACATTGTCAAAGTGGAGCCCATTTATGAGGCCTTGCTGGCGCGCATTATTGAAACGAATGAAAAATCCATCAAAAACGATAAGCTTGGGGGAATGGTGGAGATTCCCGTTGAATTCGGCAGTTGCGTTTGCAACAAATACATCCGTGAGGTGGAATGGCCGGAGGGCATTTTGGTCGTGGGAATCCGCCGCGGAGATATCGACCTCGTGCCAAAGGGGAATACAAAAATAAATCCGGGCGACTATTTGATCGTCCTCGCCTCTGAAGTTACATATCGGGATATCAGCGTCAACATGAGAGATTTATGTCATAACAACCAATTAGAACCGTTCTAACCTGTGTCGCGAGACGCCTGCTGCGTTTCATAGGAAAGCCCTCGCCTGTCTGTAGAGACAGGCGAGGGCTTTCCTATGAAACTTATAAATTGGATTTTGGCTCTTTTTAAGCGGCTTTGAACCGGCTGGCCCTCTCTATTCCGTTTGATTGCCTGTCACACGGGCGGTGTGCCGCAGCTCGCTCCGCTCTCTGCCGTTCCGGTTGTGCCGGGTAATGAGACGGGCAATCTCCCCCTGGGTCTGTTCCACTTCCGCCTTGAAGCTCTGGGCGGACAGGCGCAGGGCCCCGTGGCCTAAAATAATCAGCTGCTCCAGGCCGTCGGAGGTCGCCACCCGCACACGGTGCTCCCGGCCCAGGTCGTAGGTAGTCTTTTCAATGTAGGCGTCGGCGGTCTCCGCCTCCTTGGTGTAGACTACATAGATACCGTTTTTCCGCTCCACCGAGCCGGGATTTCCCTTCACCTTATACGCGTCAAAGACCAGAATGACAATGCATGTTCGAAACCCCTGGTAATTGGCCAAAATGTCCGCCAGCATGTCCCGGGCGGCACCTATATCCCGGCGAGCCACAGATTCCAGCTCCTCCCAGGCAAAGAGGATGTTGTACCCATCTACCAAAAGATACTCCGGCCCGGTCTTCTGCTCCCGAATTTGGTAGTTCCTCTCATCCAGGCTGGTGCGAGCGGGCTTTTTCTGGGCCTGAAATCTCTGACGCTCCACAGTCCCGTAGGTCTGCTCAAAGATCGCCTGCAGCTGCTTGTCCTGCTCCAGTGTACCACCCCGCATCTCCCTACGTCCCGCAGCCGCGGTCTCGGGCATCCGGGGCTCCGATTTGTCCAGGGAAAGCCCGCTGTCCACGTGCATATAACGGCGCACCTGGTCCCACTTCACGCCGAAGCCTGCCCCATGGGCGCAGAACACCGAGTCGGCCGGGTGGTCCGTGTCCCGCTCCGGGTCGTACCCGATTCGGGCAGCCACCTCTTCCTGCCCGCGGCAGGGCTCGTAACCCCGGAGGGTGCAGGACAGCTGTCCAAGGCCCCGGGTGTAAGCGGTAACCTCCTGCCAGTAGTCCCCCAGCCCGGCCACCGGAACAGTACCCGTTAAAACGGACCGCTCCCCTTCCATCTCCGGTCCCTCAACCGTCCCACCCATGGTTTGAAGGTCGGTCATCGCCCGCCCCACGCAGTCGGAGGGCAGCTCCAACCGAAACTCGTAGACCGGCTCCAGCAAGATAGTCTCAGCCTGCATCAGCCCCTGGCGCACCGCCCGATGTGTGGCCTGGCGGAAGTCGCCCCCCTCCGTGTGCTTCTGGTTCCCCCGTCCGGCCACCAGGGTGATGGTGACATCGGTCAGGGGAGCGCCGGTCAGTACTCCGGGGTGCTCCCGTTCCAACAGGTGCGTCAAAACCAGCCGCTGCCAGTTCGGCTCCAGCTGGTCGGCGGAGCAGGCGGAAGCCACCTGCATGCCGCTGCCACGCGGGCCCGGTTTCAGCAGCAGATGTACCTCGGCATAGTGCCGCAGAGGCTCGAAATGCCCCACTCCCTCCACAGGGGCGGCAATGGTCTCCTTATAGACAATGGCCCCCGCCCCAAACTCCACTTCCAAGCCGAAGCGTTCCAGAATTTTCCGTTTGAGCACTTCCTGCTGGATCGGACCCATGAGCTGAACCTGAATGGTTTTTCCCCGCTCATCCCACAACACGCGGAGCATGGGGTCCTCCTCTTCCAGTTGGCGCAGGTTTGGCAGGGCGGTGTGTGGGTCTGTCCCCTGGGGAAGCAGAAGCTGATAGGTCAGCACCGGCTCCAGCACAGGCCGCTGCGACGCGCGCTCCCACCCCAGCCCCTGGCCCGGATGGGTGCGCGTCAGTCCGGTGACGGCCACCACCGTTCCGGCCGGGGCCTCATCTGCCGGACGGAATTTGATCCCGGAGTAGAGGCGCAGCTGATCCGCCTTCTCTTCCCAGGCCCCGTCCCCCACACCGCCGGACAACAGGGTCTTCGCCTTTAACACGCCTCCGGTCACTTTCATCCAGGTCAGCCGGGTACCCTGGCCGTCCCGGGAGATTTTAAACACCTTGGCTCCAAAGGTTTGGGGATAGTCCGGCTGGATGGTATACCGGTCCAGACCCGAGAGGAAATCCTCCACTCCCTCCAGCTTCAGCGCGGAGCCAAACCAGCAGGGAAAGACCTTTCGTCTTTGAATCAGTGCGGCGGTCCGCTCCTCCGAAACAGTCCCCGCCTCCAAAAACTGCTCCAGGGCCTCCTCATCGCACTCGGCTACCCCCTCGTCCCGGACCGCCGGGTCCCCACCAAAGTCTACACAGTTCCCGTCCAGCCGACACCGACACTCCTCCAGTATCGCCCCCCGATCCGCTCCGGGCAAGTCCATCTTGTTGACAAAGAGAACGGTGGGGACCTGATACCGCTCCAGCAGCCGCCATAGCGTCCTGGTGTGGCTCTGGACTCCGTCGGTCCCGCTGATGACCAGGATGGCATAGTCCAGCACCGACAGGGCCCGCTCCATCTCGGCGGAAAAGTCTGTGTGTCCCGGGGTATCCAGCAGCGTAAGTTCCGTCTCCCTAAGGGAGAGCACTGCCTGCTTGGAAACGATGGTGATGCCCCGCTCCCGTTCCAGCGTTTCCGTATCCAGAAACGCATCCCCGTGATCGACCCGCCCCAGCCTGCGCAGGGCTCCGCCCACATATAACAGCCCTTCGGACAGGGTGGTCTTCCCCGCATCCACATGGGCCAGAATTCCAACTACCACTCTCTTCATATGTTCACCATTACTGTCATCGCATCCTCCGGACGCGCCCTTGTCCTGGCCGGTCCTTCTGCCAGCATACAATGGTTTTGCGGTCTGTGTCAAGGCCGTTCCCTTCCCAGCCCAGTCTGCCGATGCTCCACGTTTTGCTTTGGTCCTCTCTGCTCGGTCCTCTCTGCTCGCCAACCTTCTCTAGACTTTTTTACAAAAAAGAGTTATACTACTCTATCAGCCAAAGCGCAGCCACCCCTACAAAGGAGGCCATTTTTGTGTATCAGTTTTTTTGGATCTTTTTCATCTACGCCTTTCTGGGTTGGTGTACCGAGGTGAGCTACGCCGCGTTGAACACCGGGCGGTTTATCAACCGGGGATTTCTCAACGGTCCTGTCTGTCCAATTTACGGCTTCGGCATTGTCATTGTCTTGGCCTGTCTAACCCCGTTAAAATACAATTTTTTCCTGCTGTTTCTGGGCTCGGTCGTCCTTACCTCTGCTCTTGAGTTGATTACCGGCTTTGTACTGGAGAAAATCTTTCACCAACGTTGGTGGGACTACTCCGAAAAGCCCTTTAATCTGAGGGGCTATGTCTGTCTGCAATTTTCGGTGCTCTGGGGCCTGGCCTGCGTATTTGTTGTGGACATTCTACACCCTTCCATTGAGTTTTTGATCCGAATCATTCCCCTCACCTTGGGGTGGGTGCTGCTGGGCCTGTTCGCTGCCGTTATGGCGGTGGATCTGGCCGCCACGGTGCGCACCATCGCAAAAATCAACCGTCAGCTCAGCCAGATCGATGAACTGGCCTCAAAAATCAAAGAGGCCTCCAACGAATTTGGGGAAACGCTGGCCGACAAGGTATTGGATGCGGCGGAAAAGGGCTCCGACCTGAAGGGAGATCTGGACTGTTTTGTGGGCGCTCTGGCCAACCGAAAGGAGGGGCTGGAGGACGCTCTCTCCGTGAAAAAATCCGAACTTCAGGAAAATTTAGGCGACTTTTTGGAAAGTCTGGACGAGCGGAAGGCCAAGCTTGAAACCCTGCTGGATAAAGCCGCCTTCGGCCAGCGCCGCCTGATGGATGCCTTTCCCCGTATGCGCTCCACCGACCACAAGCAGGCCCTGGACCGGCTGCGCCGCCGCATGAACCTGCGTCGGGGACAGAGGGGAAAATGAGTTGCAATTTTTTCCATGACATGATAGCATATTCACAATCACAACCACAAGGAGGCCAGCCCTATGGAAGAGCTGCTGGAACTGAAATCACGTATGGAGCAGGAGCGCCCCGCCGCCTGGGATGCGCTTCCGAATCTGGCTCTTTACATGGACCAGATTATCTCCTATATGCCCCAGCAGTTGATCCACTTTGACCAGCGGGAGGCCTTGACCTCCGCCATGGTCAATAACTACATCAAGGACGGCTTGGTCCCCCGGGCCGAAGGAAAGCGCTATGGTCCCATCCACCTGGGCTATCTCACCGCCGTGTGCGCACTGAAAAAAGTTCTGCCCGTCCGGGATACCGGGGCGCTTTTGTCTGCTGGGCAGGCCACCGGGAAAGATGCTCAGGTCCTGTATGGCTATTTTTGCAGCGCCCTGGACCGGGCCCTTACCGACACTGCCCAGACCATTGATGCCGACGCCCATCGGGAAGACTTGGCCCGAATGGCTCTGAATCTGGCGTTGCGCAGCTACGCCAACCAGCTGGCCTGCGCCCGCATTCTGGACATTCTTCAGCCGCCTGACGAAGCGGCTCCCAAAAAGTCGAAAAAATAACGGGCATCCGCCCTTTCCATTTCTGCCGTTCTTTTAAAAAGGAGTGTGTATCGTATGTCGGATTTTGTTCTTCTTACCGACTCTTCCGCCGACCTCGGCTCAGATCTGGCTGCCCAACTTGACATCCAGATTCTGCCTCTCAGCTTTACCATAGAGGGCTCCACTTATCACAACTTTCCGGACAACCGCGAGATGGACCCCCGCCTTTTTTATGACATGCTGCGCAAAGGGAGTGTAGCCACCACCTCCGCCGTCAACGTCTCCCAGTATACCGAGGCGTTGGAGCCGCTGCTCCAGGCTGGTCGGGACGTGCTGATTCTGGCCTTCTCCTCGGGGTTGTCCGCCACGTACAACTCCTCTGCCGTCGCCGTGGAGGAGCTGCGCGAAAAATACCCCGATCGGAAGCTGTATACCGTGGATACCCTGTGCGCCTCTCTGGGCCAGGGGCTGTTGGTGTACCGGGCCGCAAAGGAACGGGAAAAGGGCAAGTCCATCGACGAAGTTCGGGATTGGGTGGTCAGCCACAAGCTGAACATCTGCCATGAATTCACAGTAGATGACCTCCACTTTCTCAAGCGTGGGGGCCGCATCTCCAGCACCACCGCATTTGTGGGCTCCATGCTCCAGATCAAGCCGGTGCTCCATGTGGACAACGACGGGCACTTGGTCAACATCGGCAAGGCCAGGGGCCGCCACGCCTCCTTAAAAGCTCTGGTGGACAAAATGGAGCAAACCGCCATCGACCCCAGGGATCAGACCGTGTTTATCAGCCACGGCGACTGTCTCGAGGATGCGGCGCTGGTGGCCCAGATGGTGAAGGACCGATTCGGCGTACAGAACGTCTACGTCAATTATGTGGGCCCTGTCATCGGCGCCCACTCCGGCCCCGGCACACTGGCGCTGTTCTACGTAGGCGTGGAGCGGTGACCTCACTCACGAAAGATTAGGAGCATATACTATGGCTGACACCAAATGGCTGGAAGTTTCCGTCAACACCATCCCGGAAAAGCTGGACGAAGTCACCGCCCGGCTGACCGCCGCGGGCATGGATGGTCTTGTGATTGAAGACGAGGGGGATTTCCTGCAATTTCTGGAGCAAAACCGGCAGTACTGGGATTACGTCGATCAGGAGCTGCTGGACCGGATGAAGGGAATCACCCGGGTGAAGTTTTACGTCACCGACGATGACGACGGCCGTGCCCAGCTAGAGCGGTACACCCGCCATTTGGGCTGGGAGTACGCCGTCACTTCGTTGTCCGACAATGACTGGGCTTACAGTTGGCAGAAGTATTATAAGCCTCTGTCCATCGGCCGGCGGCTGTATGTGGTCCCGGAGTGGGAGCGGGAAGATCCCGTCCCTCAAGGCCGCTGTCCGCTGTATCTGAACCCCGGTCTTACCTTCGGCACCGGCTCCCACGCCTCCACCCAGCTGTGTCTGGAGGGGGTGGAGGAGCACACGGTCCCCGGGAAGCCCGTCCTGGACCTGGGCTGCGGCAGCGGCATTTTGTCCATTGCCGCACTGTGCCTGGGGGCCAGTTCCGCCATGGCGGTGGACATCGATCCAAAGGCGGTGGACGTGGCCTATGAGAACGCCGCCCTGAACGGCATCGGTAAAGATCGGTATACCGTCCGCGCCGGCAATGTCATCTCCGACGCCGCCCTTGTCGAGGAGCTGGCCCGGCAGAAGTATCATCTGGTGCTGGCCAATATCGTGGCCGATGTTATCATTCCCCTGTCCGCCCGGGTCCCCTCCCTGCTGGCCGAACAAGGAGTCTTTCTCTGCTCCGGCATCATTGACACCCGGGCCCATGAGGTGGAGGCCGCCCTCCGCAGCCATGGTCTGACTGTCACCCGGAAGCGAGAGAAAAATGGCTGGGTCGCGCTGGAGGCTCAACTCGGCTGATTTCTGTGGAGAAAGGAGCTCTTAGCCATGGATCGCGCGTTGGTCATCCATCCCAAATTTCCCGCCGGCCGGCGGATCATCGCCGTCAGCGACATCCATGGCAATCTGCCCTTTTTCCGCTCCCTCATGTCCAAAGTAGCGCTGACCCCCGACGACGTTCTGGTGCTGGTGGGAGACATGCTGGAAAAAGGCCAGCACAGCCTGGAGCTGCTGCGCTGCCTCATGGAGCTGTCCAAGACCCACACCATCTATCCCCTGTGCGGCAACTGCGACGGACTGGTGCTCCGGTTTTTCGAAACCGACGAGCTGGACCGCCGCTTTTTCTCCTTTTATCTTCCGCAGCACTCCGAGTCCACTCTGCGTCAGCTGGCCCGGGAGGGCGGCTTTGACCAGACCGAGGATCTGCCCAAGCTGAGAGAAGACCTGCGCGCCGCCTTTCCCCGGGAGCGGGCCTGGCTGCGCGCCCTGCCCACCATTTTGGAAACGGAACACCTGGTTTTTGTCCATGGCGGCGTCCCTTCCCTGGATCATATGGAAACGCTGGAGCGATGGGGCTGTATGAAGAACGACAACTTCCTCAGCCAGGGCCGCAGCTTTGACAAGTGGGTCATCGTGGGCCACTGGCCGGTGACCCTGTACCACTCCCACGTCCCTTCCGCCGCCCCCATTATCCTGAGACACCG
>JBFWME010000068.1:0-9871 GCA_050251755.1 Lawsonibacter sp.
CGGCGCCATCCGTGTTGTACCCAATTAACTTTCCCTCGGGTGTCCGGACCACGGTGTTGCTGGCGCCCATTTTTCGACACAGAGGATCCAGTTCGTCCAGATAGCGCAACACCCGAACCTTGTTCGGTTTGGTAACCGCAAAGCCGGCAAAGTTCATGTGCCGCAGACCGTTTACAATGTCGCCCAAATGGTCTTTATCCGCTTCGGTGTAAAAATACAGCATATTCAGTCCGGCGGCTTCATACCCTGCGTTCTGCATTCGGGCGGCAAAGGATTGACTGAGGGGGGTTCCAATCAGAGTGACCATTTTCGTGTTGATATCAATCTTCATACTGCGTTGTGACCTCGTTTCTATGTAGGATAAGAATTATAAACCTTTATCAGCAAAATATGCTTTGGCTGTGGCCAGACAACGGGCAGCATGTCCGGCAGCACCAAGTTCGGCAATGCGCTTGGCATTGGGTAGCTCAATGGAATACGGGTTGGAAGGCAGAGCCTTCAGCAGACCCTCCAAATCCACGGCACCCTCACCGCAGTAGGCCCGGCCCTCCCGCATAACCTGAACAAGCTCCATCCCGTCCATATCCTTGGGGAAATCGCACAAATGGATAATTCCAAATCGAGCTGGGTCCAGTGACAAAATGTCCTGTGGAGTAACGTGATCCAAGTGGACGTAAATCATGTCCATGAGCAGTTTTAGGTTTGGAGCGTTGACCTTATCCTGAAGTGCTACGGTATCTGCCAGGGTAGTAAGTCCGGAAACGACAGGAAATTCCAAGTTTACAGTTAGTCCAAACTGGGCCGCCTGTTCACAAATTGCTCCATAACGATCCACTGCGAAAGCGTGGTCCCGCGTCCAGACGCTGGACAGCACATTTGTGGCGCCGAGTTCGGCGCCTCGTTCGAATGCCCCTAAATAATCAGAGGGCAGATCCTCACGTATCCGTACCAGCTCAATATCCAGCAGCTTCATCTCGCGGTCCTGAAGTGCTTGGCGAATCAGACGGAATTGTTCCGGATCCTGCTCCAGACAGATTTGAGGTTCACCTGGCAACCCCATCGGAATGGTTCGCAGACTTACATACTGATAGCCTGCCTCCTGGGCGAGCTTGATCTGTTCCACAGGAGTAATCCCCGGCACCGTGAGATAGGCCAGTGAAAACTGTTGGGCCATAATTCATGAACCTCCTCAATTGATCATTGACAATATAGCTAATTATTTTCTGAATTTATCTAAATTTTATATTCAAACCTTCAAATAAGTCTAATGCTTATTATCTCTTCTTCGATCGAAATATTTCATATATTAGCTACAATGATCTGTTAATATTTGTTTTATGCAGGTGATTTTTACTGAAATTCAATCCTCGTATTTATACAAAACAAATAAAGAAAAGGGGCATAAAGATGCGCTTGCTAAATATTTGTGTCACGTCAGTTGCTGAGGAGAGCCACTTAGACCTTCTTTGCTCTTCTCAATCCAAAGATTCTATGAACTCATTTAAAATTTGTATTGGATTCACTTGTTGTTGATGGTCTATCATAAAAACAGCGTCTAGTCTAGCTGCCAGACGCTGGTCTCATGGGCAAACCAAAGAGAAAAGTGAGAATACGATGGATATATTGTTTAGGAGGTGCTTTATTTATGTTAAATTTGCCTTCATCGATTACGTTGTGCGAGGTCGGACTGCGGGACGGGCTGCAAAATGAAAAGGTCCTGCTTTCCACGCAAGAGAAATGGGAACTGCTGCAAGGACTGATTGCCGCCGGTTTTAAGGTCATCGAAGTAGGGTCCTTTATGAATCCAAAGGCCGTACCCCAAATGGCGGACACCGATGAATTGTACAAGGCGCTGGGGAACGTGCCCGGTGTGGAATTGCGGGCGTTGATTCCAAACCTTCGGGGTGTTCAGCGAGCGGTGGCCTGTGGCTGCAAAAAGGTCAAGCTCAACGTCTCCGCGAGTCGGCAGCACAACCTGAAAAACCTGAATATGACACCAGAGCAGAGCGTGGCCGGATTTGCCTCCTGTGTGAGTGCCGCAAAGGAAAACGGGATTGCCATCTCAGGCTCCATTTCCATGCCCTTTGCCTCCCCTTGGGAGGGGCGGATTCCTCTGGCCGATGTGGACGCCATTATAGAAGCCTACTTAAAGGTTGGAATTACTGAGATTTCGTTGTCGGATGCCTCTGGAATGGCCGTTCCCAATCAGGTCTACAACATGTGCGACCATGTTCAGGAAACGTATCCGGAAGCTTCCTGGTGGCTCCATTTTCACAACACCAGAGGACTGGCTATGTCCAACATCCTGGCTGCCATGGAAACCGGCATGACTCAGTTTGACAGCTCGTTCGGCGGACTGGGCGGTTGCCCCTTCGTGCCTGGTGCTGCAGGAAATATTTCCACGGAGGATGTTCTTCACATGTGTGAAGAATCCGGCATTTCTACAGGGATTGACATCGTAAAGGTGATGGAGCTCTCACGTAAACTGCAGCAGCTGCTGGGCCATGGTGTGGAAAGCTACGTGCTGCGCGCCGGACGCTCCAGCGACCTGATCCGTGCGCAGTCCAACTGATCCGGGGTCCGCTGCGTGCAGTTCCGTTCGTGAAAGAAGAACCAATGCCAATGGATCCCGGCGTATGCGGGGATTTGTTGGATCTGAGGATATGAAAACGCCGTTTTGGGTCTGCCCAAGCGGCGTTTTCTGTTGCCGGGGTGTTCACAACTCCTTTCTGTTGCGCCGGTATAGCGTGGAACTTGCAGTTTAGCCGTTCGCGGAGGGATCGGAGGTCTGACCATTGACAATGGCGTAAAACCGATCGGTCGGCTCGGGGCTGAAATCTGCCCTAAGGGCTTCGCAGACTGCGAGAGTCCCATCTTGCGGCGCCGTTTTCCGTGATGTTCCATTAAAGAGGCCATCCGCCGGGATCGACCACCGAAATCGGAGTGTTCCAGGTCGCTCACGGAACGGCCCGGTTCCTTAACGGGGAGCTTGTTTTGCGTGTGCTCAAATCACGTAATCACCTTGCCTGCATGCCCGGCCGGTTTGTTTCATTTACCTAAATAGTCTAATATGAGGCTATAAAAAAATCAATGGTTTGACAAAAAGAATCCATAAATCCGAGGCCGCAAGGACTTGGCGAGAGAAACAGGAAGGCGGAACCCCTTTTGGGTTCCGCCTTCCTGTTTGTTGAAAAAGCTGCTCGGAATTCGTGGCGTGCACAGCGTAAAACAGGTGACTTCCTGTTCCGCGGTGATCTATGCACAAAAAACAAGGCCGGGCTTGCAAGTGTGCAAACGCTCCGGCAATCGAGGGTTTGTGCACCAAGAAAGCCGCACTCAAAATGGTGGCACAGCGCCGATCAGCTCAGCGGCTCGGGCAAAACCCGGGCGGCATTGTTGTTTATTCGGCCAGCTCTCGCAGCCGCTTTTGATTAGTCAATTCAATCGTTCCCCGCGTGAGGGTAACCATCCC
This sequence comes from Lawsonibacter sp., assembly GCA_050251755.1. Taxonomy (GTDB): domain Bacteria; phylum Bacillota; class Clostridia; order Oscillospirales; family Oscillospiraceae; genus Lawsonibacter. Next base: position 3,473 of record JBFWME010000068.1, read on the forward strand.
CTCAGACTGAAAATAGCGCAGCATCCTGGTCACGACTTCTCTCGCGGTTCCCATATGGGCGGCGATTTTGTCGTGGGTGATTTTCAGAGTGTCACTGCCGTCCAGTGCGCTTTCTTCCAGAAGAAAGGTGGCCAGGCGTTTATCAAAGCTTTTCCACATGATCTGCTCCACCAGCCACATGACCTCGGAAAAGCGGGAGGCCATAATTTCATTGGTGTAATTGGAAACGACAATGGAGTCTTCCATCATTCTTTTATATGTGTCAGTGGGGATAACCCAGAGTTCGGAATCTTTTTCGGCCTCAATGGTGACGTCAAACTGAATGCTTTGCATCATGCAGGAGGCGGAGAACAGGCAAATATCCCGCTCAAATAGCCGGTAGATCGTAATTTCCTTGCCTTCATCGGAGAGAATGAATGCTCGAAGCTGACCAGAGCGAATGACAAACAGTCCAACACAGTCTGCCGCGCCGTTGTGCAGTAGGGTCCCCTTGGGGGCCGTACGCTTGACGGCTACGGAACGCAGAAGCTCCTTCTCCTTGTCAGTTAGCTTATCCCAAATGGGAAAATATTGGTCCAGGCCCATGTACAGCCCTCCTGTTTCAGTTTCATCTATTATAATGCGTGGGGAACAAATCCGCAAGCGTTAAAAACCGTCCGTGTTTCCTTCGGGATGGCAATACCAAGAGCTGTGGAAGATCGTTCCAAAGTTCAGTATTGACACCCCACAGTTTTATGACTATAATGACATTTGCGATTAATTCGCAAATTAAACACAATGGGTGATGTCTGCGTGAGGGAGTATAAAACCGAGCAGCGCATGGCACTGCTGGCCTTTTTTAAGGAGAACAGCGGGGAGCGGTTTTCAATTGACCAGATTGTCGCGCGATTGCCCCAAAATGCAAGGATCAGTCGAAGTGCCGTATACCGCAACATAGACCGAATGGAGCGGGAGGGTCTGATCCGGAAATCGCGGTTAGGGGAAAGCCGGAAAGCTCTTTATCAGTGGATGGACTGCAGCAAGCACTGCCAACGAATTCATTTGAGATGCGAAAAATGCGGAAGGATTTTTCACATGGAGAGTGAGAGGGACGAAGAAAGGCTGAAATCAGTTCTGGAACACAGTGGATTTCAGCTTGACAAGCAGACGAGTGCACTGCCCGTCATCTGCAAAGACTGCGTGGAATAAAAGGGGAAACACCATGGTAAACAGAAGAAGCACAAAAGGAGTGGCGGTTTTCATCTGCCTGCTATTCTGTTTTGCGATGGTTTTTTCTGTTTTTTTCATCGCGGAAGAAGCTGACCATGATTGTACCGGGGAAGACTGTCCAATCTGTGCGGAGATCCGGGTCTGTGCCAACGTCCTTGGATCGGCGGCGATTGTACCAGCGGCCACGGCAGTCTGTTCCATCCTTCCGCTTCCATTCATACAGCCTCAGCGTTGCTATGACACGGAAGTGCACCGGGCTACCCTTGTTTCGCTGAACGTGAAGCTGTCCAATTAAGATGGTATTCTGACGCAGGAGAATCCATGCCGTTTTTTGATCAGACCGGCGTGAATGCTCCGTGCGTTTTTATGCTCATTTTAGGATACAACTTCATTTGGAGGCTTTTTGATTATGAAAAAAATATTTGCACTGCTTTGCTCGTTTGCCCTTCTGGCCGGCCTGATTTCCGGCTGTTCCAGCCAGAAGAATGCCGCGTCCGGCGGGAATGCCGCACCCGGCACAGCCGGAGATGCGGAGAAACTGAGCATCGTTTGCACCATTTTTCCGGAATACGATTGGGTACGCCAGATTCTCGGCGATGCGGCCGACCACGCGGAGATCACCATGCTTTTGGACAACGGGGTTGATTTGCACAGCTACCAGCCCTCGGTCGACGACATCATTAAAATTTCCACCTGTGATCTGTTTATCTATGTGGGCGGAGAATCCGATGCATGGGTGACTGACGCGCTCAAGGAAGCAACCAACAAAGATATGGTTGTGATCAACCTGCTTGACGTTCTCGGGAATACGGTCAAGGAGGAAGAAGTCAAAGAAGGCATGGAGGCGGAAGCGCAGGAGCAAACGGATGCTGTTTCAAACGAGAATCAGGAGGAGCCCGAATACGACGAACACGTGTGGCTCTCCCTGAAAAATGCCGAGACCCTCTGCGCCTGCATTGCCGATCAGCTTTCCGCGATTGACGCGGCCTATGCCGACACGTACAAAGCCAACGGCGATGCGTATATTCAACAACTATCCGCGCTGGATCAGGAGTATCAGGCGGCGGCAGACGGCGGGAAATTCCACACCCTTGTGTTCGGCGACCGTTTCCCCTTCCGCTATCTGGTGGATGACTACGGGTTGGACTATTATGCGGCCTTTGTTGGCTGCTCCGCCGAGTCCGAGGCCAGCTTTGAAACCATTGCGTTCCTGGCGAACAAGGTGGATGAATTGGGACTGACCAGTGTATTGACCATTGAAGGAGCACAGCACAAAATCGCCCAGACCATTGTGGAGAACACGGCGGAGAAAAACCAGGTGATTCTGACAATGGACTCGATGCAGTCGGTTACCTCCAGAGATGTGGATGCTGGAGAGACCTATCTTTCCATCATGCAGAGCAATCTGGATGTGCTGAAGACGGCGCTGAATTAAGGAAAAAGGAGACAACTGTAATGGCACTTCTCACCTGCCGGAATGTAACGCTGGGGTATGAGGGCGCAAAAGTTGTGGAAGGACTCAGCTTTGCGGTTCAATCCGGTGATTACCTGTGCATTGTTGGCGAAAACGGCTCGGGAAAAAGCACATTGATGAAAACAATCCTTCGGCTGAAAGCGCCGCTTGACGGAGAGATTCTGACGGGTGACGGGCTGAAACAGACGGAGATCGGGTATCTACCCCAGCAGACCGTGGTACAAAGGGATTTTCCCGCTTCCGTGCGGGAAATCGTTCGGTCCGGCTGCCTCAGCCGCTGCGGTCGGCGCCCCTTCTACTCCAAAGAGGAAAAACAGCTGGCAGAAGAAACGATGGAAAAAATGGGAATCACCGCCCTGGCAAAACGGTGCTATCGGGAACTGTCCGGCGGCCAGCAGCAGCGGGTGCTGCTGGCCCGGGCACTGTGCGCCACGCGCAAGCTGCTGCTGCTGGATGAGCCTGTGGCCGGGCTTGACCCCAAGGTGACCGCCGACATGTATGAATTGATCCGGAAGCTGAACCGAGAGGATGGCATTACCGTCATTATGATCTCCCACGACATTGCGGCGGCGGTCCGGTATGCCAGCCACATCCTGCACATTGGGCACAAACCGTTGTTTTTTGGGACCGTCGATGCGTATATGGACAGTCCCGTCGGGAAGGTTTTCACGCAGATGGAAAGGGGCGAGGATTGATGGCTGTAATGATGGAAACGCTTGCGCTGTATGTTCAATATCCATTTGTGCGGTATGCGCTGATTGTCGGCATTTTGATCGCCCTTTGCTCCTCTCTGCTTGGGGTGACGCTGGTGCTCAAGCGCTTCTCCTTTATTGGCGACGGACTTTCCCATGTGGCCTTCGGCGCGTTGTCCGCCGCCACAGTGTTAAAACTCAGCAACAATATGATCCTGATCCTTCCTGTAACCGTATTCTGCGCCATTCTTCTGCTGCGTACCGGACAGAACGCCAAAATTATGGGAGATGCCTCTGTGGCCATGCTCTCGGTGGGCGCGCTGGCGCTGGGGTATCTTGTGATGAACATTTTTGCCACCTCGGCCAATCTGACCGGCGATGTTTGTTCTACGTTGTTCGGCTCCACGTCTATTCTTACCCTGACCGCGGAAGAGGTCTGGCTGTGCGTCGCCATGTCGGTGGTCGTGATTGCAGTGTTCCTTCTGTGTTACCACAAGATCTTTTCGGTTACCTTTGACGAGAACTTTGCCCGGGCCACCGGGATCCGGGCAAGCTTTTATAACCTGCTAATCGCCATTGTCATTGCATTTGTGATCGTGCTGGCCATGAATCTGGTTGGGTCGCTGCTGATTTCCGCGCTGGTCATTTTCCCGGCGCTATCCGCCATGCGGGTGCTGAAAAGTTTTAGAGCGGTCATCATCTGCTCCGCCGTGTTCTCAGTTTTCTGTGCGGCGGTGGGCATCCTGGTATCCATCCTGGCCGGAACACCGGTAGGCTCAACCATCGTTGCCATCGACATTGTGGGCTTCGGTCTGTTCTGCCTGGCGGGAAGCGTTGTGAAAGGAGTTGCGGCATGAGAAACGCAATTGGCTGCCTGACCCTGCTGTGTGTTTTGCTCGGTCTGCTTGCCGGGTGCGGAACAAAATCCGATGGACAAACAAGCAGCCCCGTTCCGGCCCAGACGGTGCCGGATGCGCAGATCAGCAATCTTGATCCGGGTACGCAGGCAGGCAGCCCCGACTCCTCCCAGACGGAACTGGATGTACAGGCGAACACGTCAGTGAATGCCGAACTGTCGGACGGGCCCCAAACTCCTGCGAAAGACGGTTCCGTGGACGTGGACCTGTCCGTGCTCAGCAGCACCATGGTGTATGCCGAGGTCTACAATATGATGACAGACCCAGGTGCATACATGGGCAAGACCATAAGAATAAAGGGACAATACAATTCTAGTTATTTTGAAGACACCAAGAAATATTACTTTTTTGTGGTGATCTCCGACGCCACCGCATGCTGTCAGCAGGGAATTGAGTTCCAGTGGAACGGAGAGCATTCTTATCCGGAGGACTATCCCGAAGATGGATCCGAAATTGAAGTGACCGGTGTGTTTGGAAGCTATCAGGAGCTGGGTCAGACCTATTACTATTTGGCCGTGGATGACATGACCCGGATGTGATTTTTGTGCGGAAATGCTTCAATGCGTCAGGAAAAAAACAGAGCCGCAGCCCCTTACTTGGGGAGGCGGCTTTGTTTTTTATCTCCGATACCGTCTCAAGGATTTCGGGGGGAACGGCGAGAAAATGAAGGAGGAAGCGCGGAAATCTGGGGCGGTTGTGCGAGGGGATGCCTCTATTTTTGGTATAGCACTTCCAACGTATTAATAGAATGAAACGAGACGTATGTTACTTACCGCCGCCTCGCGCTTGGCGGAAAGGAGGATGTATGCCATGCTTGAGATTGGAGCACAATCCATCCGGGTCGCCCCAGGGCAGCACGTTGCGTAAGGCGGCGGTACTGGCGGCCGCCGGGGGGATGGTTTACGGCGGCATTGAGCTGTGTTGGCGGGGCAATACCCACTGGACAATGCTGATCCTTGGCGGCCTTCTGTTTGTCCTGCTGGGCGGTTTGAACGAGTGGCTCCCCTGGGAGATGCCGCTGCCCCTCCAGGCGGCTCTGGGGGCATTGCTGGTGACGGTGGCAGAGCTGGTGACCGGTCTGTTGGTCAACCGTTGGCTGGGCTGGAACGTGTGGGATTATTCCGACATGTGGGGCAACGTTTTGGGGCAGATTTGCCCAGCATACACAGCCCTGTGGGGGCTCCTATCCGCAGTGGCCATCGTACTGGACGACTGGCTGCGGCATTGGTTCTGGGGAGAGGAGAGACCCCATTACACACTGATTTGAAAAAGGAAGCGGAATGACGATCATGTCTACCAACCCCGATTTGGCCCGCAGAGGGTCATAAACAAGTCAAAGCCGCCCACATCGGGCGGCTACTGATTTTTAAGATTCCGAATATGCTGATGTAAAGGGGGCGACGATTTATGTTCGATAAAGTTTCCCGGATGTATATTGACGTATATGATGGAATAACGGATGAATATCTGGGAAGAACTGTGTTTAAGATCACGCCGGAAGTGGAAAACATCATTCTTAATTATGCAAAAAACAATAAAGGGCCGGATCGGATCGTGCTTCAAGATGCATATTTTGATCCGGCTGGCAATGACTATACTATGCCATTACCGTATAAAAAGTATTGCCGAAAGGGAACCTTTAAAGCAATGCTTCGGGATCAATATTCTTTGCTGTGGATCCCAGTCGAGATACACACCAAATATAATATTATGGGGAGAGTACAACCGCAAGAAGGTCAATACCATTTTGACAGCATAGAGTATTCTGATATTGTCGTGGAAGACGTGACAATAATGACGGAGTATGCCACAGACCTGGGCATATAAATTCTTTCTCGAGCACCTGCGGTAGACAAACGGATTTCTGGATAAACTGGATAAACTGAAGGCAGGATGGGTTACAAGGAAGCTGCAGGGGAACGCGAAAGGAAGAACCTGCCTTGAAAAGGGCGCGAAAAAGCCCTAGAGCCGTTGAAGCTCTAGGGCTTTCTTTTGGTACGCCCGAAGGGACTCGAACCCCCAACATTCAGAACCGGAATCTGACGCTCTATCCATTGAACTACGGGCGCATTTTCAATTGGCGCTCCGCTATTATAGCAGGATTTTT
>JBFWME010000068.1:9971-11571 GCA_050251755.1 Lawsonibacter sp.
GAAAATTGGGTGGGAAGCCAAAAGCCAAATATCATTGTGACCAGGTAGATTGCAAGATCCACCCATAACGCCTCGCCCCCCAGCAGAATATGGTAACCGTAGCCCAGCGCCAGCATCAAAAGGCACATCAGGGGCAGCGTAAAAAGCCAGGGACGCATACCTCCGGGACGCCCTCGATTTAACCAAAAAGCCGCAAGAAGATAGGGCCAGTAAAGGATTTTTACATGCTCCCACAGGCTCTCGTTTACCGGAGAGAGCAGCGCGGTAACCGCATTTGGAATCCATTGGTAAAGGAAGTGAAGGGCTGCCCCCAACAGGACTGCCGCCAGTCCGGCTAAAATCAATTGACGTTTTCCGTAATACACCGTAAGATCTCCCCTTTCGGTGGTAATCTATGCACGACCTGTCCCAACCATGCTGTATTTCGCATAATTTTTGGAGAAAACGAAATCCTAACAGAAATATTCTTAAAAAATTTGCTGAGGTGACCGATTTTGGACATGACAAATCAGGACTACGGAAAACTAGTGAACGAGCACTCCAAGCCATCTCCCTTATGGAAGAATCTTTTTTGGGCCTTTCTGGTGGGCGGCATCATTTGCACCATCGGTCAGGGGCTGTTGAATCTGTACAAGAGCTGGGGGCTGGATCAGGACCAGGCCGGCACCGCCGTCTCGGTGACCTTGATCTTTGCCGCCGCGTTGCTCACCGGGCTGGGCTACTTTGACAAGCTGGCCAAATTTGCCGGCGCGGGGACGCTGGTGCCCATCACCGGATTTGCCAACTCTATGGTCTCGCCGGCGTTGGAGTTCAAAAGCGAAACCATCCTGCAAGGGACCTGCGCCAAGATGTTTACCATTGCGGGCCCTGTGATTGTGCTTGGGGTGTCGGCAAGCGTGGTGTACGGGATTATTCTGCTTCTGTTCCAACTTGCATAAGAACAATTCCCGCTACGAAAGAATGGGAGAAGCAGCGCCATGTCGGGACTGGCGCTGCGTTGTTCCGGGAAGGAAACGAGAAACAACGAGGCTGAGCAGACCCGGTTCCGGGTGCCGGCCTCGTTGTTTTTTTGTGAAGGCAAGCTGCGGGGGGAGGACTGCGTCGAATCTTCCCACACGCCGGATCGTCCGAGACGGCATTCGGGTAAAGTGGAGCGTCCCGCCCGATTTCCCAGAGCTGACCCGCCCCCGGGAAACGAATCCGATTGTATAGAAAGAAAAGCCGTGGTAAAATACCAAAAAGAAATGAGAAAAGATGCCATGGTACGATGGTAAACAAGCGGCTCAATCAAGAGATGGCTGACACGTTGTATGGGGCTAAAATGCTCTTTGTGCGCTGGATTAGGCACGAATGAGGCGTATTGAGCGGCAAGTGTTGTTGCGGAGGTGATCCTATCAATTATTTAGCCAATATAATCTCGGCTTCCCGCTTTATTTTTGCGGTGTTAATCATATGCGCAGAGCCCTTTTCTGTCCTTTTCTGGGCGGCGTACGTATGTGGGGGGCTCAGTGATCTGATCGACGGTCCGATAGCACGAGGATTGAATCAGCTAAGTGAAGCCGGAGCAAAACTTGACAGCTTGGCAGACCTTGTATTCATG
>JBFWME010000069.1:0-11491 GCA_050251755.1 Lawsonibacter sp.
GCTTTATTCGGATCGGGCAGCGCTTTTTCCACGCAATCACAAACGACATGACACAGATGATCGCCTGAATGTAAAACGTAATACATTCCGCCGACAAGCCGCTCATCATCACAAATTTATTTGCGGTGGGTATCACCCCAAACAGGAGCGAGGCCCCTATAACACATAACATTCCCTGCAGCACAATACCCATTCCTTTTTCACGTTCGCAAAGAGTTGCCCTTCACATGTATTTCATCGATAATGACACAAGATTTCGTCTTTCATGGGGTGTTAATTTTAAAAAACCAGCAATATTATACCAAACTATTCCGATGATTACAAATGAATTTCACCCCGCTTCAATCGAAAGTGGGGGGTACAACGTTCGTTGGGAAATCCAACCACAGCTAAACCGATGGTGGGCACGCCGTCACCTATTTTCTGTAATTAACCAAAGTGGATCTGTTGATTTTAAGTTTATTCTGAGTTAAAATAATTAGACCGGCGATTGGACGAACAATCCAATCACCGGTCTCTATTATTTTTTTCTGATCTGCGCTACTGATCTTATTTCTGCAGCAAGTTATGGTAGTTCGGTGCATTTACACAGGCGTCAATATATTCCAGCATCTGGTTGATGCCGAACACAGGCACCTGAGCGATATCCTGGATCATTTTGGTAAAGGGGGCATAGTTGTTGCACTCCAGCAGCAGGGCCCCGGTATCTGGATGGTCTGCCATATGGCGCTGAACCATCTCTTGGATGCTGTCTTCCATCTGTTCCCAGTTTGCATCCAAATTGTCCCCAATGATAAGCCGGGAGAAGGCCGAATCCGGCGACAGTCCCGTCACATGGACTGGGATATCCTTAGACGACCATCCCGCTTGATTAAAATATAGCTCAGTCATTACATCCGCGCATTCCGTCAGAATTCCAATGGAGCGGTTGCGATTGAGCATGGTGTGGATCATGGGGGCCAAAATCAGAGTGGATGTGAATACCGGGATGTTCACTGCATCAGCCAGCTGGCGCTGGAAACCAGCCAAAAAGCTGCAACTGGTCGCAATCGCCTTGCACCCCGCGTCCTCTAGCTTGTGGGCGGCATCAATAAAGGGCTTGATCAGCCGTTCGTTGGCATTCTTTTCTGTCATATTCAACGGATCCACATCAACGATGTGATAGCGCACGGGAATAGAGAATGTTCTGGCATTCCCGATGTCGCCAATTAAGCGTGGAAATACGGTGCGCATCATTAAAATTCCAATGTCCTGACCATAGTTTGTGTACCCGCCTCTAATTGATGTCATGTTACCATCTCCCTTAGCTTTTTGTTCTACATGTACACATTTTATAAACCCAAGCTATTAAAATTGTCGGATTCGCTCTCAATGATACCAGAAAAATGGAACAAGTCAAAGGCTATGGAGGAAGTTCAGACATTTTGCGAGAAAAGAAGCGCAACAAGTGTACATTTTGTCCTCTTTTAGTAAACGAAGTAATCGTGGAACATCAGATTAATAGACATATAGATGCGGGTATAGTAGTCCTTCAGATCCAGTCCCCCGATCAGTTCGATCTTATCCAGCCGCTTCAGCAGGGTATGGCGGTGGACGAACAACTGCTTGGCCGTTTGAGTTACGTTGCAGCTGTTGGACAGATAGACGCGCAAGGTCTGCACATAGTTCGTTTCGTTGGAACGGTCATAATTGAGCAGCACCTGAAGGGGGTGGTTGTCCAGTACCGCAGAGTAGTCATTTTGGTGCATGCGACCGACCATTTTAATAAAGTTAATGTTGTCATAGTCGCACACGCCCCTTCTGGCGCCGATAAACCGCAGTGTATTGATCGCGTCGACAACATGCTGCAGGCTCAACTCTGCGTCCTCGGAAAAGCCAATGGTCTTGGTGCCCATATAACAGTTCGTGCCAAGGCGCTCCGACAAAAGAGTGAATTTGATCCCCAGCTCATAGATCATGGACAAACAGTTCTGGTCAGAGTTTGTTACCAGAAAGATAAATTTATATTGGGGCAGCTCTTGGACGCAGTAGATGGAGCTATGGGACTGGATATAGGAACGGATATGAGTCAGGCAGTCCCGCCACTTGTTTTCATCTGTACAAATATAGTTGACCGGCTCCAAAAGCATGAGCTGAACATGCTGGTTCTCCTGTACCGCATGGCCTTTTTCGGTACAGTTTGGAAATAACTCTTGGGAACGACCCTTTAGCGTCTGTTCTAGAAACATATGGGCCTGCTGCATCGTGATTTTGTCCCACCCACACTGATGATCCGGGGTAATCACTTGTATCATGGTATGCAGGATTTCTGAAAAGGTCACGTTTTTCGGCATTGACAGCACCGGAAATCCCAGTTTATCCGCCTGGGTTAGAATATAGGAGGGTATGCTGTCAATATAGTAGCCGGTCTGAACCACGATTCCGCTTACCCTGTACTGTACCAGCTGAGGGATGAGTCGTCGATATAAATTGGCGTCCTCAAAGCCATATCCAGTGGTAAACAGCAGTTCATTGGGCGATATCGACTCGGGGCTGTCCATAATCTCCATAATATTGACCCAGCGGATTTCGTTCTTTTCGCCTTTTTTCCCTGCAAGCAGTTTTAAACCTGGAAAAACATTCCGAGTAATCAGATCCTGAACTGTAAAAGCCATGGTAGCCCCTCCTTCGCCAAAGACAGAATAGTGTAATTATACAAGATTTTTTGAAAGAAGTCACCTGTAATAATTGCATAGAAAACAACAATTTGTCCACCATTTTCTTCAAATGAGATATAATCTGTCTGTTGCGAAATGATCGCTAAATCTTGTATAATACACTTAAAAAAGACAAGGGGGAGGCAAAAATGATATGGGCAAAAAAATACTAATTACCGAAGCAGTAAACGAAACGGGTCTAAATTTTCTGAGAGAACAGGGGTATGAACTGGTCATGGGCACGGGTCCGGACGAAGAAACGCTTCTCCGGGAATGCAAAGATTGTGACGGGTCACTCACTCGAAATGGCAAGTTTACTCCGCGTGTGTTGGAGAGCTGCCCCAAGCTTAAGGTAGTGTCCATGCACGGCGTGGGCGTGGATGGTATCGATGTGGACGCAGCCACCAAATTGGGAATTCAGATTTGTAATGCTGCCGAATCAAACCAGAAATCAGTCGCAGAATATGCCATTGGCTTACTGCTGATGCTGGCGAAGCATTCTGTGGCGTACAACAATGGCCTGAAGGGCGGCGACATGTCCGTACGTAAGATCTATGGCAACGACGTGAGCGGAAAAACCTTGGGCATTATCGGCATGGGCAAAATTGGCTCTCAGGTGGCCAGGATGGCCGCCCATGGCTTGGGCATGAACGTAATTGGTTACAACCGCCATATCTCCAAAAAGCAAAAGACGGATTTTGGATACCTGACTCCGGATATGGACGAAGTAATCTCTTCTGCGGACTATCTTTCTCTCCACCTGCCCAGTTCAGATGCAACCAACAAGATTCTGGACGCCCGTCGGCTGTCTCTCATGAAAGAGAGTGCCTGCCTGATCAACACCGGACGGGGAGAAGTCATTGACGAAGCCGCCTTGATTCAGATGCTCCAGGAGGGGAAACTGCGGGGTGCCGCCCTTGATGTGTTTGAGGGTAACCTCCCCAAGGCTGACAACCCGTTGCTCTCCATGGATAATGTAATCGCTACGCCTCACACCGCCGCTTTCACCACCGAGGCGCTGGAGCGCATGTCCTATCAAGCGGCGCTGGGAATCGTAGAGGTGCTGGAACACCGCCCCGTTACGTTCCCGGTGAACCGACTGGGCCAATCTGGAGACGATCAAGGTATCATGGCCGTGGTGAACTTTTTCCGCCACGAATTCAATTATAACTAAATTTCCCGTTACGAATTCAATCATACTAAATTATGGAGGTGTGAAGTATGCACATCAGAGTTTATGGCGTGCAACCGGACGAGTTGGACGTGTACCACAAGGCCGAGGCAAAATATGGATTCACCTTTGAGTTTGCAAAAAATTTGCTGAATGAAGATACTGTGGATGAGGTGCAAAACTGCGAGGGAATCATCTTGGTCACTACCTGCCGCGTGACCGAGAAGGTGGTAGAGAAGTTGGCCCAGCGCGGTGTCAAGTATCTGGCTGCCCGTTCTGCGGGCAGCGATCATGTGGACTACGATGCCGTGGTCAAATACGGCCTGCATTGTGCGAATGTCCCCTTTTACGCACCGGAGGCCATTGCAGAGCATACCATCCTGATGGCACTGTCTGTCTTGCGGAACAGTAAAAAGTCCTACCGGATGATAGAGTCTGGGGACTTTACCATGAAGGGACTGCGAGGCCGTCAGCTGGGACAGATGACGGCAGGCGTGCTGGGCACCGGACGGATCGGCCGCACTACCATGAGCCTGCTCAGAGGCTTCGGCACCAAGGTGCAGGGTTGGGACCCTTATCCGAATGAAGCCGCTGGGAAATTGTGTACATACGTCACCCAAGAACAGCTGTTACAGGAAAGTGATATTATTTTTCTTCATTGTCCCCTTACTCCCGACAGCTATCACATCATTGGCGAGAATACACTGTCTCAAATGAAGCCTGGTGCGGTTCTGATCAACACCGCCCGGGGCGGGCTGGTGGATCACCAGGCCGTTCTCAAAGCATTGGAGAGCGGGAAGCTCAGCGGTTTTGCCTTTGACGTGTATGAAAACGAATCCTCCTTTGTACGCAAAAAGGTATCCTGGGATCAGATGGACGATCCGATCTTCAAAGCCCTGCTGGCTCGTGACGATACTGCTTACAGCGCCCATGTGGCATTTTATACCGACAGCGCAATTCGGAATATGATTGAGGTGACACTGGACAATCTGGAGGAGTATGCGCGTACCGGGCAGTGCCAGAATGAGATCAAAAAAGAAGGTGGCCCAGTATGAGAGACATGGTTTCTGAAAATGCGAAACGGCTGGAGGCATCTCCCATCCGAACAATCCTGGATCGGGCGGCCGCGCTGCGCGCCCAAGGGCGGCATGTGATTCCGTTCAGCGCCGGTGAGCCTGATTTCTCCACTCCGGAAACCATCAAAAAGGCGGCCATGCAGGCGATTCAGGACAATTACAGCCACTATGCTTCTAACCGTGGTCTCCCCGCCCTGCGCAAAATTCTGGCTAAGAAAATTCAGGCGGAATTTTCCGTCTCTTACGACCCAGATTCTGAAATTCTCGTTACCTCCAGTGGCGCGGAAGCATTGAACAACTCCATTTTGACCTTTGTTTCCCCTGGGGACGAGGTTATCATTCCGACTCCAGCCTTTGTCTCCTACAAGAACCTGGTCAAATTCGCCGGCGGCAAGTTTATCGATGTTCCCCTCCGTCCGGAAAACGGATTTCAGTTGGATGCCGACGAAATCGAGCAGTGTATCTCCCCGCGGACCAAAATGATCATTCTGAACAACCCCAACAACCCCAGCGGTGCCGTATACAGCCGCAGCACCTTGGAGAAGGTCGCTCAGCTGGCCGTCAAATATGATTTGCTGGTTCTCTCTGACGAAATGTATAACCGCCTGGTTTACGCCGGGGCCGAGTTTGTCTCCATGGCCTCCCTGCCCAACATGAGGGAACGCACCATTGTCGTGAGCGGTTTTTCCAAGTCCTACGCCATGACCGGCTGGCGTCTTGGCTATATTGCCGCCGACAAGAACCTGACGGCTCCATTGCTGAAGGTTCACCAGTACTCCACGACATGTTCTCCCACCTTTATTCAGCAGGGCCTGGTGGAGTCGCTAGAGTTGCCGGAAACTGAGGCAGCCGTTCAAAACATGCTGGCGGCCTTTGCTGCGCGCAGAGAAATTATGTTGAAGGGCCTTCAGGCTATCCCAGACCTTACACCCGTTTTACCTTATGGAGCATTTTATGTAATGGTGGATGTGTCCGCCACCGGGCTTGATGGGATGGCATTTGCCACGCATCTGCTGGAGGAATATGGTGTTGCTACCGTCCCAGCCATCGGACTGGGGGACAGTTGCAAGGACTATATTCGGATCTCCTACGCTGCATCGGATGAAGACATTAAAGAAGGTCTGCGGCTTATGGATGCCTTTATAAAATCATTAGAGATGGCCAAAAAAGATTCTTTATCATAAGTAGCCATATATAACGATAGGAGGGAAATCATGAAGTTTGCATTGATTGGCGCTGGGCAACTGGGGCGGGAGATATTTCGTGCAGCTGCAGGGCAGCGACTTGTAGTGGATATGGCAGTCGGCGACGCTGGGGCATTGTTCCAGAATGCTGAATTGGGCTGTACTACCCACCTGTGGGCTGCCGCGGAGTGTCAGATGGTAGCTGTTACCGTGCCAGCGAATGCCTGTGGAGAGATCTTCAATACCCTCTGCCCGTTGATGCAGCCAGGGAGTGTCCTCCTTAATTTCTCAACAAATTGGGACATTCCAGAGGGGTTACGGGATCGTTTTCCTTATCTGCGGTTACTGGATGCAAAACTTTTGGGCTCTGCCGCTGGAATGGCCCAAGGGATGGAGAGTTTGGTCGTACTGGATGGATCGGAGGGAGCAATTATAGACCGGGTAAGAGATTATCTGCCTGGTTTGAAGATTATATCCGGTGATTGCTTTCAGGTACGCTCTATCAACGTCCAAGCGACCAAGGCGGCCTTATCGGCCGCGATTGCCTTGGAGAAAAGTCTTGAGTCTCAGGGAGTCCCAGCCGATATGATTGGAACCGCCGTAGGTGGACTTATGCCTGGTGTCTTGGTATCCTATCATGCAGGAACCTTGGGTGCCTTTGGTCGCGAAGTTGTCAGTCAATTAAAAAACACCGCATTCCCTGACAGTAGCATTCCCGAAACTTAAAAATATGAATTCTAACCCCAATTTTAATATGTGAGGAGTGCAGCAGAAATGAGAGTTGTGGAACATCCAATTCTGGATGAACTAGATACCACAAAAAAGGTAACCATTTACTGCGATGGAAAACCGATTCCTGCCCTTGAGGGGGAGCCGATTGCAGCTGCTCTGATGAACGCTGGGATCCGTTCGTTTCGCTCTACCGCAAAGAGAAAAGAGAAACGAGGTATCTTCTGTGCAATCGGTCGGTGTACCGATTGTATGATGATCGTAGACGGGATCCCCAATACCCGAACCTGTGTGACACCGGTCCGGGATGGCATGCATGTCAAAACCCAAGAGGGGCTGGGCTCTTTTGAGAAAAAGGGGGAAGAACAGTGAGAGTAAAAGAGACCGATGTTGCGGTGATTGGTGCCGGTTCTGCTGGATTGAGTGCCGCATATCAGGCTGCTTCTGCCGGTGCCAAAGTCCTGGTGCTGGATGAAAACCGGCTTCCCGGCGGTCAGTTGTTTAAGCAGATTCATAAGTTCTTCGGCTCTCGCGCCCATCAGGCCGGCACTCGCGGCTATGTCATCGGGCAGCAGCTTTTGGAGCGAGTCGAGAAGAGCGGCGCCGAGGTCTGGCTGGACACTCTGGTCTACGGCATGCAGAAGGATTGTGCACTCGGGGTAATCCACGAGGGGCAGCACTGGGTGATCAAGGCGAAAAAGGTCATCGTGGCTACTGGTGCAAAGGAAAACTACATGGCCTTTCCAGGCAGCACCCTGCCCGGCGTCATGGGCGCAGGCGCTGCCCAGACCATGATCAATGTGAACCGCGTACTCCCCGGGAATCGCATTCTCATGCTGGGCTCCGGCAACGTGGGTCTGATCGTATCCTACCAGCTGATGCAGGCTGGAGCTGACGTGGTGGCCTTGGTAGAGGGCGCACCCAATATCGGTGGTTATGGGGTCCACGCCGGCAAGATCCGTCGAGCTGGCGTTCCCATTTATGTGGGACATACCATTAAGGCGGTTACCGGAAATGGCCAAGTTGAACATGTGGAGATCGTCCAGGTGGACAGCAAGTGGCAGCACATTCCCGGCACAGAAAAGATTTTTGACGTGGATACCGTCTGCCTGGCTGTTGGTCTGAATCCCATGACTGAACTGATCTGGCTGACCGGCTGTGAGTTCTGCTTTATTCCCGCTTTTGGTGGACATGTCCCCCTGCATGATGATAATATGGAGACCACAGTTTCCGGTCTGTATGTGGCCGGAGACGTAACGGGCGTGGAGGAAGCATCCTCCGCTATGGAGGAAGGCAACCTGGCCGGCGTGGCCGCCGCAGAGGCCCTTGGACAGTTGTCCCGCGAGACAGCCGCTGAAAAGAAGGCGGAAATCCGGGCACGGCTGGAGATCCTTCGTTCCGGTATGTTTGGCGAAAAGCGTCGCACTGCAAAGGCTTCTCAGCTTCAAAGTATGTCGGACTATCAGCACAGGAAAGGTGGGGCTCTATGATGGAAGGCGTAAGATATACCGGCGTACCCTCTACAGAGGAATTAAAGGCTTGCCCCGGGGTTCCCAGTGAGGAGCGCATGAAGAAGGGGAGAGTCGCGTGTGTAGAGTGCGTACAAGAGATCCCCTGCAATCCTTGCGAAGGCATCTGCCCCTTCCACGCGATCACGGTGGGAGAACACATCACTGATCTGCCCCGTCTGGATGAGGAGAAGTGCAGCGGGTGTGGCCTGTGCGTGGCCAATTGCCCCGGTTTGGCGATCTGCATTGTGGATAAGTCTTATTCCCGCACGGAAGGGACGGTGGATTTTCCCTTTGAGTATCTGCCACTGCCTCAAAAAGGGGATGTTGTAGAGGCTGTGAGCCGCGAGGGAAAGACGGTTTGTGAGGGAACCGTGTTGGCTGTGACAAAGGTGAAATCTTACAGCGGTACCGCGGTGGTACGCCTAAAGGTGCCCATCCAGTATGTAGATGAAGTGCGCAGCATGAAGCGTTTGCCCCGAAACAATTTGAAGCAGGAGGTCTAAGAGTCATGGATGATGAACTGATTATCTGTCGTTGCAAGGAAGTAACACAGGATGAGATTTTGGAGGCCATTGCCGATGGCGCCACAACCGTGGATGGCGTCAAGCGTAGGACCAAAGCCTGTATGGGGCTATGTCAGGGAAAGAGCTGTGGCCGACTGGTTCAAAAAATTGTTGCGCAAGAGACCGGGCAGAAGCCTGCTGATGTTTTGCCGCAGAAGAGCAGAATGCCGGCGCGTCCCGTCAAGCTCGGGGACTTTGGAGGGTCGGAGGATGCATGATGTAATCATAGTCGGCGGCGGCATCATTGGCTGTTCCGTGGCATGGCAGCTGTCTAAGCTGGGCAAGAAGGTTCTGGTGATCGAGCGCACGGACGTCGCCAGCGGCTCTGCCGGTGCGACCGACGGCGTTGTGGGCTATCACACCAAAAAGCCCGGTCCTCAGTTGGATCTGGCCGTGCAGTCCATTGAGATGTTTAAGACGCTGAATGAGGAACTTGGATCCGATGTGGAATATGGGTTAGAGGCTGGTGGTATGCAGCCCGTGGAGGATAAGGATCAGTGGGATATGCTCTCCGCCATGGCCGAGGAGCAGAGGAAGAGCGGCGTTGATATCCGCATGATCTCAGCCGAAGAGGCCTGCAAGATCGAGCCGAACCTCAACCCTGACATTTACGGTGCGCTGTATTCCCCCACCGGCGGTAAGGTCAACCCCCTCAAGCTCACGGTAGCTTACGCCAAAGCAGCAAAAGCGCTGGGGACAGAGATTCTGACCAACACCGAGGTCACTGGCTTCATCATTGAAGACGGGCGTGCAAAGGGCGTGCAAACCTCCAAAGGCGAGTTCCGCGCGGATGCCATTGTAAATGCCTGCGGTTCCTGGGCCGGCAAGGTAGCAAAGCTGGCTGGATTGGATATGCCAATCAAGCCCAGAAAGGGCCAGCTTGCCGTGACTGAGCCGATCGGCCCATACATGACGGCCACGGTGCAGTGTGCTCGCTATAACGTGATCAAATTCCGCCCTGAAACCATCAAGGATCAGACTGTCTTAAAACTGGGGACCTCGTTGAGCATCGAGCAGACAGAGGACGGCGGCTTGATTATCGGAGGTACCCGTGAATTCGTTGATTATGAGGGAGAAAACACCTTTGAAGCCATTGAGGCGATGATGCAGCGTGCGATCCGATTCTTTCCAGCCCTAAAAAATGTCAGCATTATCCGATTCTTCTCCGGCTTCCGGCCCTATACTCCCGACGGGCTATCGCTGTTGGGCGAAGTAAAGACTCTGCCGGGCTTCTATATGGCGGCCGGCCACGAGGGGGATGGGATCGCGCTGTCCGCCATTACCGGAAAACTGATGGCGGAACTGATCGCTACCGGAACATGTTCCTACGACATCTCTCTTTTCAGTCCCAATCGATTTCTCAAAAGTGAATGAAGCTTCAACCTTTTTATGGAACGGTTGAGCGTACTCCGTACCCTGTATGAGCAGCAGGTTACAATGTATCAGACACATGCGGACAAGGTCGATAACCGAATTGTAAGTCTGCACCAGCCATGGGTCCGGCAATCGTTCATGGAAAGCAGAAGCACATCGTGGCAGCGTTGGGGCGGCAAGCGAGGAGAAATTGAACGTGATTTCGGTGTGGGCAAGCCCCGCTACTCACTGGTATGCATCATGACAAAGCTGAAGCATACCAGTGAGGTTGCTGTGCGCATGGCTTACTGATCATGAACCTCCGGAAGAAGCTGCGGCTTCTTTTTCCCCATCTTTTAACAGATAGGCTTCTGAAGCAAATCTATCATTTTTAAGCGCACGGCTTGGCCGGTGGTGGCCCTTTCGCTTGTTTGTTGCCGTTGTGCAGTTGACACTAACTACATCACCCATATTTTTTGACTCCATATCCTTATTTTTTTGGATATGGAATTGACACTTCTTTTTTAGGGCAGTGTATTAGTTTGATAAAGAGCTCGGGTTTGTTTCGGGGAATATTTTTCTCTACCGTTGTATACAAAGCACATAATCACGGATAGGAAGGTCAGCTATCCTTTGTTAGCTTGTTCTTTTGAGAGTTATTGAATAAATTATGTATAAAATAAATATTTTATAAGCACCGTTATAAGAAAAATAGCTTTCCTCCTCTTCGTTCTGTAAGGTTAATCTTAAATCCCCTCTAACGATTACTGTCTTATTGCATATGTTATGTTTTCTTAGCGATGGAAGCGTCCGCAGTCGTGTGCAAGAGCACCGATTATATATGGTAGAACAAACCATCAGTAAGTACTTCCACGGAACTGATTTTGAAAGGAGGGAAGTTAACCTGACGCAGTAGATATCGTTATTTCATCAGTATCGTAAACAGTGGTGAATGGTGGCTTGCTCCCATAGAATCTGTACCTATGTTAGCGCTGCGACAGAGAGGGAAGAGGCATTTTAGCGCTCAATAGCGACCAGAATGCTTTTTCGAATTTAGGAGGTTGCATTATGATAAAAGTACGAGGCAATCCCATGTTTTGTGTAAACCTTCGATGTGGTGTAGAATAGAAGCACCACATCGGAGGTTTTTAATATGACCAGAAGAAATCGCAGTCCGGAAGAAAACGAGCGCAGAGCAAAAATTCGTG
>JBFWME010000070.1:0-11458 GCA_050251755.1 Lawsonibacter sp.
GTGGGACCGAGCGGTCCGGTGGGACCGAGCGGTCCGGTGGGGCCAATCGGTCCGGTGGGGCCAATCGGTCCGGTGGGGCCAATCGGTCCGGTGGGGCCGACTGGGCCGGTGGGGCCTGTCGGTCCAACTATCAGGCATGGGCAAGGCGGCGGGCATGGACAAGGCGGCGGGCATGGACAAGGCGGCGGGCAGGGCGGATGGCACCCACTGCCACCATTCAAATATGCCGTTACGTTTTCTCCGGGTCTTTCATTCCAATTGGAAGAATAATGTTGTTTCATCATGTTCTCCTTCAGCTACACAAAGGATGGTGGCATGGCTTGCCACAGTCCATTCTATGCACTCCTGCTTCATCCGTGACGCAATATGTCTGCGTCAGCAAGCCGTACGCCGTTCTCTGAGCCATATGTATTTAGAGATAGGCCTATAAGTTATTCGTATTTTACTTTAGTGCGATACTAAAGTAAAATACGATACATAAGATATGGTTTTGATTATGCTCTGGCGTCAAAATTAACCCAGGCATTTCTATAGCAAGCACCAACGACGGGGCTGGATACCTAACATCGCGGTATTCAACCTCGTTTTGTTTTTTAAGGAGATCGTTATGCCGGAATTTAACATTAAGCCCGTCGGTGACTGCGCCCTATGTGCAGAGTTTAAAAATGAGATCAGCGTAGCAGTGAACCAGCAGGTACATGCCCTGGACAGGGTTCTCTCTGCCGCTGCGATTCCGGGCGTTGTGGAGACGGTGCCCGCCTATCGCACTCTGATCGTCCATTACCGGCCTGAACTCATCTGCTACCAGGCCCTCCACGATCGTCTTCTGGCCCTGACCGACCTGCCAGCCGGCGATACGTGTGCCGGAAGCCAGGTGATTGAGCTGCCCGTCCTGTATGGCGGTGAAGTGGATTTCGCGTCCGGCACACCTCACTACGACGGCTGGGACGGCCGGGAGACGGCCCCCGACCTGTCCGACGTACTGACCCACGAACAGATCTCCCAGGAGGAGTTTGTCCGCCGCCACACGGCAAATCTGTGCTACATCTATTTCCAGGCCTTTGCCATCGGCCACTCCTATGTGGGCAATCCGGTTAAAACCTTCACCGTGCCCCGGCGGACAACGCCCCGCACCAAAATTCCCCAGGGCTCCATTGCCA
Organism: Lawsonibacter sp.; assembly: GCA_050251755.1. Lineage (GTDB taxonomy): Bacteria > Bacillota > Clostridia > Oscillospirales > Oscillospiraceae > Lawsonibacter. The sequence continues at coordinate 1,161 of JBFWME010000070.1, forward strand.
TCTGGGCGGATCAGACCGTGCTAAACGGATTTGACCTGCCATGTGGGTGGCAGGTGATTGGGCGCACCCCGGTACTGCTGTACGATAACCGCAAGCAGCCGGCCTCCTACTGTCTGTCTGGCCAGTGGGTTAAATTCGTCCCCATCGATCAGGCTGAGTTCGCCCGGATCCGAAAGCTGGCCCTGGCCGGTGAATACAGGCCGGTGACCTACGAAAGGAAGGCAGGTGTGTGATATGGGTCTGCAGGTAATTTCCCCCGGACCGCTGACCAGTGTACAGGACGAGGGCCGCTTCGGCCACCAGCGGATCGGTATGTCCCCCGCCGGAGCCATGGACCTGCACTCCATGCGGCTGGCCAACCTGCTGGTAGACAACTGCCTGGGCGAGGCCGTGCTGGAAATGACCTTTCTGGGAGCCAAGCTCCAATTCACCCAGGACAATGTATTTGCCCTCACCGGCGCCGACATGGGGGCTACCCTGGATGGAGTTCCAGTACCTTTAGGACAGGCGTGGCCCGCCAAGGCGGGCAGCGTGCTTCAGCTGGGATCCGCCCGTACGGGCTGCCGGGGTTATTTGGCCATTGCCGGGGGGCTGGACGTTCCGCTCCTCTACGGCAGCAAATCCACCCTGCTCCGTTCCAGTCTGGGCGGCTTCCAGGGCCGAAAACTGGCTGCCGGCGACCTCATTCCCTTTGCCGCCCCCAGGTCCACCCTCCCGAATCTGGCCATCCGCCGGCTTCCGCCCCAGCCCCCCATCTCCCGCTCCGTCACGGTTCGGGTTATCCTCGGCCCCCAGGAGGACCGCTTTACCAAGGAAGGCTTGGACACCTTTTTCAACAGCACCTTTTCCGTCAGTGAAAAATCCGACCGCATGGGATACCGCCTCACCGGCCCCAAGGTGGAACACAGTACTGACGCCAACATCATCAGCGACGGCATCCCCCTGGGGGCCGTCCAGATCCCCGGCAGCGGCGAGCCCATCATTATGATGAGCGAACACCAAGGCTCCGGCGGCTACACAAAGATCGCCAACGTTATCTCAGTGGACATCCCCCTGGTGGCCCAGTGTCCTCCCGGCGCCTCCATTCGCTTTCAGGCGGTTACCGTGGAGCAGGCCCAGGCGCTCTATCTGGCCCAGCAGGCTCAATATGAACAGCTGCGCCAGGTCTATGCCCAAAATTTCCATTCCATTTATCAAGTCCGAGTCAATGGGCACACCTACTGTGTCGGCGTGGCCGCCGGCCAGTAATACATTTTTTGATAGGAGGAATTTTGATGTTTCAAGTGGATCTGAACAGCGATCTAGGCGAGAGCTTTGCAACTATACCTTGGCGGCCAATGACGAAATCATGCGGCATGTCTCCTCCGCCAACGTGGCCTGCGGTCTTCACGCTGGCGACCCCGTGGTCATGGCCCACACTGTGGCGCTGGCCAAAGAGTACGGCGTCGGGGTGGGCGCCCACCCCAGCTACCCCGATCTTCAGGGCTTCGGCCGCCGCCGCATGATCATGAAGCGCAATGAGCTGCGTGACTTCATTACCTACCAGCTCGGCGCATTGTACGCCTTTACCAAGGCCGCGGGCGTCCCCCTGCTCCACATCAGCGCCCACGGCGCTCTGGGCAACGTGGCCCAGGCCGATTCAGATACCGCCCGGGCCGTCTGTGAGGCAACCGCCGCCTTTGACGACTCTATCCGGATCCTGTATTACGGCAACTCCTGTCTGAAGGAGGTAGCCGATCAGATGGGCCTGCCCACCGTCGCCTTGGCCTTTGCCGACCGTGGCTATCTGGAGGATGGCTCCCTGGTTCCCCGGGGGCAGCCAGGCGACATGATCCAGGACGCCGACCAGGCCGTGGCCCGGGTTGTCCGCATGGCCAAGGAAGGCAAGGTCACCGCTGTCACAGGCAAGGACATCGACATCAAGGCCGAAAGCATCCTGGTCCACGGTGACGGGGCTCACGCGGTGGAATTTGTACTGGCCCTGAAAGACGCCTTCCGCACGGAGGGCATTCAGGTCAAAAATTTCGCCCAGCGGTAATGAAATACCTGTCCCCTCCGGATTCGGGGACAGGAAAGAAAGGAAGGCCATGCTATGCAAGACTATGCTTCCCTCTCCCCCGCCGAACTGCGCGTCCGGTTCCGTACCGGCAATCTGGTTCTGCCCACCGCCGGTCTGTGCCCCGGCTATATCCAGGGCAACCTGGTAATTCTGCGGCGGTACTACGCCGACGATTTTCTCCAGTTTATGAAGCAAAACCCCAAACCCTGCCCCATTCTGGAGGTCTTTGACCAGGGCAGCCCCATCTCCCACAAGATGGCCGAGGGGGCCGACATCACCACCGACATTCCCCTCTACCGCATCTACCGCGACGGTGTGTTTGTGGAGGAAATCACGGATGTCAGCAAGCTCTGGAACGAAGATATGGTGGGCTTTCTCATCGGCTGCAGTCTGACCTTCGAGTCCAAGCTGGTGGAGGCCGGAATCCCCCTGAAGCACTATGAGCTGAATAAGCGGGTTCCCATGTTCAACACCAGCATTCCCTGCAAGCCCAGCAAGCTGTTCCACGGCAATTACGTGGTGTCCATGCGGCCCGTGAAAAAGGACTTGGTGGACCTGGCCGTCCGCATCACCGAACCCATGGACTATGCCCACGGCGCGCCTGTCCAGATCGGCGACCCCTCAGCCATCGGCATCCAGGACGTCCTTGCCCCCGACTACGGCGACCCGCTGGACATTGGTCCGGACGAGGTGCCCGTGTTCTGGGCCTGCGGCGTCACACCCCAGAACGTGGCCACCCAGGCCAAGCCGGACCTGTTGATCTCCCATTCCCCCGGCTACATGTTCATCAGCGATATCAACAGCAGCAACCTGTAAGCAGAGGTCTTTCCCCGCACACAACACAGCACCTAAAAACGAAAGGAATGGTGTACACAGTATGAACGAAACCAAAAAGCCAACCGCGATAGACTATCTCAGGGCCGTCGGCCCTGCCATCGTCATCTCCGCCGTGGTGGTAGGACCCGGCAGCGTCACCACCGCCTCGTCCATGGGCGCCAACTACAGCTATAAGCTGTTGTGGGTCATCGTCCTGGCCGCTCTGGCCGCTTTCTTCTACCAGCTCCCCGCCATTCGGGTCGCGCTGGCGAAGGAGGTCACCATTATGGAGGCCGTACGCATCCGTTTCGGCAAGGCATGGGCGCTCGTCCTCTATTACTGTATCATGTTCGGTGCTCTGATCTTCCAGGCGGGCAATTTTACCGGCGCCGCTATGGCCATGAACTATTTCGTTCCCCAAATTCCTTTGGTTGCCTGGGCCGCCATTATGATTGCCCTCGCCTTCGTGTTGGTCTGGACCTCCCGCTACGGCATTCTTGAGAACTTTACCAAGGTACTGGTCATTCTAATGGTAGTCGCCTTTGTCGCCACCGCCATCGGCTCCAGCCCCAGTCCCACCGCCATTGTCTCCGAGGGCTTTTCCTTCCAAATCCCCAATGGCGATTACCTGCTGGTTCTGGCCATGCTGGCTACCACTATGGTACCCGATATTCCGGTATCTCTGTCCGCCCTGCACAAGCAGCGTTATTTCAAAGAGGGCTCTTTCGAAGCCAGTCTGCCTCGTGAAACCAAAATGAAGATGGCACGCTTTGACCTGGTCTTCGGCTGTATCATTACCGCTCTGATCACCAGCGCCATCGTCATCTGCTCTGCCACCAACCTGTTTCCTCTGGGTATCACCGTCAGCAGCGCCGCTGATATGGCCTCTCAGCTGACCCCCATTTTGGGCCGCTACGCCGGCATTCTGTTCTCCTTGGGCCTGTGGGCCGCCGCCTTCTCTTCCGGTATGTTCCGCATTGAGCTTTTGCCCTTGCTGTACAACCAGGCCACCGACCAGGAGGAAGACATGAAGGCCACCCGCAGCCGGGTCATGATGATTTTGAGCGCCGGCATCCCCCTGCTCTTTATCCTGCTGTTCGGCAAATCCCCCGCCCAGCTGGTGGTAATGGCCCAGGCGCTCAACGGCCTGCTGCTGCCTGTGATCTGCGGCATCATCTGGCGAATCACTTCCGACAAGAAGTTCATGGGCGAGTATGCCAACCGCCCCTACCTCAATACGATTTTTGCCGCTATCTTTGTGGTCACTGTGCTGCTGGCCGTACGTGTCTTTCTCAAACTAATTGCCTAAGCGTTCGATTCCACCACCAACGGGGGCGGGGACAATGTCCCCGCCCCCGTTTTATTCGTCTCTTGGTCCTCCTGCCCGCGTGCGGCATCGACACAAGAGCGCTCAATTGCCTGACCATTCCGTCACTCAATCCGGGTTTTTTCCCACTATGATTTTCCGACCTGCTTCTCCGCCAGAAACGCTCTGTAGTTACGACAACTGCAGGGCGCTCTTTATTTTTTTGGCGCGGTCCAACGTAATGATGCAAAAGCTCGGTGTTTACGGGCTATATAGACCACAAAACCGCAATTATTAAAAAATAAACCGCAATTATTAAAATGCGAAAAACAATGCTCCAAAGTAAAATAAACAACAGGTATCGAGTATTCTGAGCTGAATCACAGTTCACACTGAGCTAAACGCCCCATAACGTAACAGCTATGACGTATCTGTTCGCGTATTGGTCTTAACCATGCTGCCCGCGGAGAATCATCTTCAATTTGCTTGGAACCCATTCAATTTTGCCATGCTTATTCGCGGCTAGGCAAAAAACTTAAAATGGAGGAACGATTATGAGGAAACTTCTATCATGGATCTGCACGGCAACACTACTTATGGGAATGGTTTTTGCTTTTCCACTGCATGTCTCGGCGGCCAGCAGTTGGGACGAATTTACCAGCGAATTTCATGCGGCATCCGCGAACCCGGGGGGTGGCACGGTAACGCTTAACAGCGATGTAATTTATACCGGAGACGGAAGTCTGGCGTTCTCGACGCCGGCCGAAAACCCAATCACCATAGATACGAACGGATATTCTTTGATATTTCGTAACGGTGCGGTAACCTTGGGAGAGAACCTTACCGTTATCGGTGCCACGGCGTATGTGGCTCCCGTCAAAGTCGCGGGAGTTCTGCATGAACATACCGGCACGCTGATTTTGCACGGGGCTCATATCGTAAAATCGGGTTATGGCGCCGCGGTCGAAGTGGGCGAGGTGGGCGTGTTGAGTATGACGTCCGGAACCATTTCCGGCTATGACCTGGGTGTGGACGTTCAGGCGAACGGAACGGCCGAACTCGGGGGAGGCAGCATTGAAGCCAATACCGCAAGCGCGGTTGGCGTCATGATCCAAGAAAATGGCAGAGCATCTGTTATCGGCAGCCCGACCGCCATATCCGCCACGGGAAATAATGCCGCAGGCGTATGCGTGTGCGGCACGCTCACCGTAAACGGCACCGCCTCCTCTCCCGTCATCACCGGGAACGGGCTTATGGGGTGCGGCATCCTTGTCTATGATCCGGGAACCGTCACCATGAGCAACGGAAATATTCTGGGACTGGGAGACGGTTCGGCGGGAATCCGGAACGAGAGCCGGCTTACCGTATACGGGGGAGCGATCTATGGCGGACAAATCGGCATCAGCGCCGAGCGCGGCTCGGAAACCCGCATTTTGGGCGGACTCATCGGAGAAAGCGGCTTCAATATCAGCCCGAATGGCATTTGGGTATACGGCGGAAGCGTCGAGACTCCCGCGTCAATCTTAAACATGAGCGGCGGTACGGTCGAAGGAGCGGAATACGGCATCGGGACAACAGACGCATGCACCTTGGAACTGACAGGGGGTATCATTGACGCCTCCATCGAGCCGGGAGGCATCGGAGTTTTCCTGTGCGATGATTCCTGGCTTTTAATAGGCGGCGGAACCATCCGCAGCGCTGACGATTTCTGCGGTTCCGGGCTGTACGTACACGGGCACGCTCTAATCAACGGCAGCACCGAAAACCCGACGAACATCAGCGGCGGCGAAGGGATTGTCTGTTCCCCTACAGGACAGGTTACAATGAATGGCGGTACCGTAACCGGTACTGATACCTGGGGAATCCACGGCGAAGGCAAATTCGAGATGACGGGCGGCAGCGTATCCGGCAATACTTATGGCATTATGAACTTGGCGGGAGCAACCTTGACCGTCAGCGGAGGAACGGTCACCGGTACAGATGTAGGACTATGCAATCAGGGTACACTGACGCTGCGGGGAGAATCCGTGGCAGTTTCAGGCGGGAAGGCCGTTTGGCTGCAAAATGAAACCCAAACCTATTTATATAACGGCACGGCTTCGAGCACTGTGGAGGAAAACGCGGACGTTGTGGTGTTGGGGGACCGCCCATCCCTTTGGCTTTACACGGCATTTGCAGACAGAAACAGCATCGGCATCAATGAGACCAACCTGAATTGTTTTCCCCGGCAGTCCTTTGAACAGGAGAGCCTGCCATCCTCCGTGGAGCTGACCCTGGGTACGAATCGAGCCGTGACTCTGTCGCCCAACGGCCAAAAAACGAACGGTACCAACATGACGCTGGATCAGATTTTCCCTGGCACTTCCCCTAATTTTGTGAGAAATGCATCCGGCACGGCAATCGCCAGCTTTACGGTGAGTGGCAACACCCTGTCCTTCGCACCCCTCACAGTGGGGACGGGGACGCTGGAGATTATCGACACCGTCACCTATAACGGGATAAAAACCATACCCGTCAGCGTTGCTCAGCCGCATTATGAACCAGCGGACGACAGCGCAAGCTCCGCGACAGTCTCTGGCCCGATGATCAGCGTGAACGGCGAAAATTTCGATCCCGCGAACATCGATACGGACGGTGACAGCGGCACAATCGAGGTCGTTCCAAACGGCAATACGGCGTATGTGACCATTCCTTCTCGCGTTTTGGCGCAGCTGCTGGATACCACCAAACGTCATTCGACCCCGTTTTCCATCGCTATCTCCGCGCCTTACGGGCAATATCTCATTCCGGCAGATTTGGCCGAACATATTCCCGGCTTTTCGGAGCTGCTCTCCGAGAACCATCTTACCGCGGCAGGCATTAGTTTCCGGCTCACGCTTACCGACCGGTCCGATGACAAGGATCTCCTGAATACGATAAAAACCGGGCTGCCAAGCAGCAGAATGTTGGGCCATCCGGTGGAGTTCAGACTAGACATCATCAACAACAAGACCGGAGCGAGCATCGCGGAAGTAACCGAATTCGACTGCGGGATTGTCAGAATGGTCCCCATGCCCGAGGATCTGGAGGCGATGCCGGAATTCTGGGGGGCGTTCCGATATCACGCAGCCAGTCAAACATTCGAATTTGTTCCCCATAGCGTGCAAACGATCGACGGCGTGAGGTATGTGGCATTCTATTCCAGAACCAACAGCGTTTATCTAGCGGCAGAGAATCCGATTGTCTTTACCGACCTGAAGGACGGATTTTGGGGAACACCATATCTTGAACACGCGGCGGCACAGGGTCTGATCCATGGTATCGGCAACAATCTGGTCGCCCCGGACAGAGCGGTCACAAGAGCGGAGTTCGTACAAATGATCGCAAACGCCGTTCAGCTGCCATCTCCCGAACCAGGTGCATCGGCGTACACGGACGTGGCGGATGAGAACGCATGGTATTACAATGCCATCCTGAAGGCAGCGTCAGCCGGAATCCTGAAAGGATTCAGCCAATCCGATTTTAACCCCAACGCCCCCATTACGCGTCAGGAGATGGCAGGTATTTTGGCTGAGGTGATTTCGTATGAGGGAATCTCCTCTTTGGCTGAACATACGGCACTCGATCGTATTTTTTCCGATTACGGTCAGATCAATCCGAATGCTATGAACGATGTGGAGACTGTTTACCAGCTTAACCTCATGCAGGGGACCGAAACAGGCGAATTTTTGCCCGAAGCCAGTGCATCCAGAGCACAGGCGGCGGCGGTGATCCTCCGATTGTCGGAACTTCCGGATCGGTTTGATTGACGGTTTCACATCCGAGCAATACCGTTCTCTTTGTTTTGCTGCCTGAAATGAATCTTCAGCCGTATCCGGAAATTCTCTCTTGAAATGCCTCATTGTGCCGAGTCAATTTCTTCGGCGTTTGCCGCTTCGTGCCGAACCAGCACCCAGCCTGTCAAAAGGCCCTCATTTCGAAAAATGAGGGCCTTTTTTAATCCACAGCTTGGTACTCCATATAGAGTCCGCCGCTGACGTTTCCGGTATCGCCAGTGAGAAAGCCGGACAGATCGCTGACGCAAAAAAACCGCATTACCGTGCCGGAGGAATATACCTCTTTGGATTCGGATCCATCAATGCCACCCGGGTGGTTTACCGGGATCTTCTCTTTACACCTCGCCTGCTTTCTGGCATACTATAGGAGAAGAAAAAATGGGGGGGACCGCTCATGAAGCAGTACATTATCGCTCTGGATCAGGGCACCACCAGCAGCCGCTGCATTCTCTTCGACCGGGAGCAAACCATCATCGGTATGGCTCAGCGGGAATTTCCCCAGTATTATCCGAAACCCGGCTGGGTGGAGCACGACCCCATGGAGCTCTGGTCCAGCCAATTTTCCGTTCTTACCGAGGTGTTGGCCCAATCCGGTGTGTTACCGGAGGAGATTGCCGCCATCGGCATTACCAACCAGCGGGAGACCACCATCGTTTGGGACAGGCACACCGGACGCCCGGTGTACAACGCCATCGTCTGGCAGTGCCGCCGCACCGCCCCCCTGTGTGAGGAGCTGAAGCAGGACGCCGCGCTGACGGAATACATCAAAGCGCACACCGGGCTGTTGATCGACGCCTACTTCTCCGCCACAAAACTGAAGTGGATTCTGGATCACGTGGAGGGGGCCCTGGAAAAGGCGGAAGCCGGAGATCTGCTGTTTGGCACCGTGGACAGCTGGTTGGTCTGGAAGCTAACCGGCGGAACCGTTCACATTACCGACCAGACCAACGCAAGCCGCACCATGCTATACGACATCCAGTCGCTGTGCTGGGATCCATACATTTGTCGCACGCTGGGGATTCCCATGAACATGCTGCCCAGAGTTGTGGATTCCAGCCAGATCTACGGCACCGCGAATCTCCAAGGGATTGAGGTGCCCATCGCCGGAATCGCGGGGGATCAGCAGGCAGCCCTGTTCGGTCAGACCTGCTTTGCGCCGGGTGAGGCCAAGAATACCTACGGCACCGGTTGTTTTCTGCTGATGAACACCGGGGATACCCTTTACCGCAGCGAAAACGGACTTCTGTCCACCATCGCCATCGGACGCCACGGCAAGGTGCAGTACGCGTTGGAGGGCTCTGTCTTTGTGGGCGGTGCGGTGATCCAGTGGGTTCGGGACGAACTGCGGTTCATCACCGAGGCCCGGGACGCGGAGTACTATGCCTCTAAAGTGCCCGACACCGGGGGCGTATATCTGGTTCCCGCCTTCACTGGTCTGGGTGCGCCTCACTGGGACATGTACGCACGTGGAGCACTGTTGGGGCTGACTCGCGGCACCACCCGGGAACATATCATCCGGGCGGCCCAGGAGTCCATTGCCTATCAGGTCTATGACCTGGTCGAGGCGATGGAAAAAGATACTGCCATTCCCCTGTCCGCCCTCAATGCCGACGGCGGCGCCAGCCGAGACCGCTTTTTGATGCAGTTCCAGTCCGATCTTTTAAACAAGCCGGTCCTTCGCCCCGCCATTCGAGAGACCACCGCTCTGGGCGCCGCTTATCTGGCCGGCCTGGCTGTGGGAGTCTGGACCAGTCTGGATGAAATTCGCGCATTGCGCACTCTGAACCAGCGGTATGAGCCCCATATGGAGGCTCCCGTCCGTCAAACGCTGCTGCGGGGCTGGCACAAAGCGGTCGGCCGCAGTCTAAACTGGGCAGAGCCCGAAGCATGAGCGATACGCTATATTGAAATACAAGGAGAGACTGACTTGAGCGACATTATGATCCCAACCCTGCTTTTTTGGGAGAACGGCAACACCTGGTACGGCAGCAAAGGTGCCACCCGGTTTTTTATCCACCCCGTGCAGCATCAGCCCCCCGAGGACAATCCGGAGGGCCCGATTCACACCACGTTGGATGTGGAGCTGTGGCCGGGCCCCTTGACCAAGGAGTTGAGCCAAATCATTGCCACCGCTTCGTTTCCTCTGTCGGAGGAGGGTCTGAGTCAAATCACGGCCTGGCTGGAAGGGCAGGCTGCGGGGCTGAATCGTTAAGAAAAAACAGCTGCCCTCTGCGAAGTTTCGCGGAAGGCAGCTGTTTTTTCTTCTCCTGTTACGCCAATTCCGGCCCTTTGGAGATCGCCA
>JBFWME010000071.1:0-11416 GCA_050251755.1 Lawsonibacter sp.
CGCCTTTACTTCTACTATGACAAACTCTGCATGGGTGAAGTGGCATTACCAGAAATTGAAGAACAGCGCAAAATCGGGCAGTTCCATGACACCCTCGACACCCTTATCACCCTTCATCAGCGTAAGCCGAAATATAAAATATGGAGGTATTACCGATGTTAGATGAAATCAAAAAAAACGACCTTTTCTGCGAGTATTACGCCCGCTGGATAGCTGTTTATAAGCAGGGGGCGATAAGGAAAGTCACCATGGATAAATACTTAATGACACATCAATGGGTTGAAAAACTTGTTCCAAACTTACAGATCTGTGAAATGACAAGAATTGCATATCAACAGCTCTTGAATGACTATGCGTTGCATCATGAAAGGCAAACGACAATGGATTTCCATCACCAACTCAAAGGAGCTATCCTTGATGCTGTTGATGAAGGTCTAATAAGCCGAGATCCCACTCGAAAAGCAATCATAAAAGGTAAGACACCAAGCCTTAAAAAGCTGAAATACCTGAATCAATTTGAACTCCATACGCTTCTTACATCCCTTGATTTAAAGGGGGAGGTAAACTGGGACTGGTTTATTCTGCTTGTCGCGAAAACGGGCATGCGTTTTTCAGAGGCGGTTGCACTAACCCCGAAGGACTTCGATTTTGCTCATCAAACTCTTTCAATAAGCAAGACGTGGGATTATAAGGGAGCCGGTGGATTTCAACCCACCAAAAACAAATCATCTGTTAGAAAAATTCAGATAGACTGGCAAACGGTCATTCAGTTTTCCGAGCTGGTAAAGAATACACCGGCTGACGAACCTATTTTTGTGCGCGGAAAAGTGTATAATTCGACGGTGAACGATATTTTGGAAAGGCAATGCAAAAGAGCAAATGTTCCGGTTATTACCGTCCACGGGTTGCGTCATACGCATGCTTCGCTTCTTCTGTTTGCAGGGGTATCCATCGCCAGTGTTGCAAGGCGCTTGGGTCATGCAAGTATGACAACAACTCAAAAGACTTATTTGCATATCATTCAAGAACTTGAGAATCAAGATGTCGATATTGTAATGCGCTCACTCTCAGGATTAAGCTGATATCATACAACGTCTGGCTTACGTTGATGAAGGCTGACAAGCAATAGGGTTATCGATGAAAATCCATGACCTTTTCTCTGCCTATAATCGTTTCCTTAGAATGAGTCCTTCAAGGGGGCTCATCATGAACCCCGGCTGGGTCCAGCAACTTGGCAAAGTATCCCCTTGGCGGAAGATTGTGTTTTCCCGCATCTCACGGACGCAATTTTTCAATCGAATACAAATTGGAGCTGCTGCTTCCGTTTTCACGGGACTGCGGCTCCTTTTTTAAGTATCCATGCGCGGTGAGATCGGCAATGGCGCGTTTGACCGTGCTGCGGGAGAGGTTCAGCTCCCGCGCGATGGTCTTGATGCCGGGCCAGCACTCGCCCTGGGCATTTGAGCGATCCTTCAGGTACATATAGACCGTCTTGGCGCGATGCGGAATGTCCTCGGCGTAGATGCTTCCGAAATAACTCATATTTTGTCCTCCTGTGACTGTGCCCGCTGCTGACTTTTGGATTCGCGTAGGCTGTAATTGGACTGCATATGGTTCATGCCGCTCTGGGCGCGCTGATTGGAGGTTGGGGCATCCTCTGCCGCCCTGTCGGCGTGGTATCGTGTCATGATACGGCGCTCCAGCTCGTCCTTGTCGGCGTAGGCAACCTTGCGCGCGGCCTTTTCCGGTACCTCGTAGACACGGTCGAAGGTGATGCCCCAGTCGAGGAACAGCCGCAGCCGCGTCTGCATGGGATGGGTACCGGTTTTCATGACGACGAACTGACCCTTGGGAAGACTCTTGAGTTCGTCAGGCATCATCAGCGGACGCTCCATCATCTGCAGGCTTTGGGAAGGATCATTTTTCCCTCTGGAGATACTGCCGCTCATGACAGTGCGGCTGCCCAGCGCCTTGCTCAATACCTCGGCGGTCTGGCTGTTGGGCGCAAAGCCGCCGAAGATCGTGCACTGGCAGTTGTCGACGATAATTTCCGAGCCCTCCTTGCCGTAGTTTTTCTGGAGCTGCCCGAAGGACTGAATGATGGGAACCATCATCAGTCGGCGGGAACGGGAGGCCGAGAAAATCAGCTCCAGCGACTCAATGGGCGGGATGGTGCCCAGTTCATCGCAGTAAAATACCACGCGGTTTTTCAGCTTGCCTCCCTGCTCGTCGGCCACCGAGAGGATCTCTCGGTAGAGCTGCTGGATCATCAGCGACACCATGAAGTATTTGGTCAGGTCTTCCTCCGGCAGGACGATGAAGATGGCGCTCTTGGTGTTGCAGAACTTCTCGGCGTCGATGGCGGTATCGAAGCAGAGAATCTGCTCCATCTCACTGTCGAGAAAGGCATTGAGCCGGGACAGCACGGTGGACATGACGGAGGCCATGGCCTGCTCCGCCGAGTTGAGCGCCGCGCCGGCGAACCACTTTGCCTTGTGTTCGGGCGGGAGCTTTGCCATCAGGAGCTGGAACTGGCTTTTTCCCTTGACTCTGGACGGCTCCAGAAGCTCCTGCACCATTTTGAATACGGAGATGATGTGGCGGCGTTCCTCCGGGTGATCGTCGTCCGGCGGCAAAAACTCCGCCAGAAGCAAAATCACCGAAGTGAGAAGCCCCTCTGCTGCGTCGTAGAAGAAGGCGTTCTGCCCATAGTTGGCGCTGTCACCGGAGGAATTGATGATGGTCTTGGAGATGATCTTGGCGTACTTTTCCGCCTTGGCTTTGGCGGCAAGGTTGTTCTCGTCAGCGCGATATTCATCCATGTACTTGTTGACCAGATGCAGCATGTTGTTGCCATCCGAGCGGGTGGGATTGCGCAGGTCGATCACGGCGATGTTGTAGCCGTAGTAATCGCGGGCGACGGCTCCGTAGTTGCGGAACAGATCGCCCTTTGTGTCGGTGCAGAGAAAGCTCATGCCGGTGGCGCAGGCGTATTCCAGATTGGGATAGAGGAAGAACGCCGTCTTACCCACTCCAGATGCACCGATCATCAGCGTGTGGACATCGTCCGTGTCCACCAGTGCGGTGACTTCGTTTTTCTTTCCCTCGCTGCCGAGGATGACGCCCTGTTCGGAGGGCAGAGCCTGACCCTTCCGCCACGACTTTGGGCGGAACAGAATATGTCGATAGGTCTGCTGAATCTCTTTCTTGGTGGCAAACCGGGCAGTGCCATGTTGTCCGTCACCCACGGTGCGGCTCTTGATGCCGTTCAGAGTGTAGTAGTGCGCCAAAAGAGAAAGGCCGCCGATGACGAAAAACATCACGGCGGCCGCGGCGATCAGAATAGTTACTTTTTCTTGCATAGGGACTCCTTTCTTGCGATTCTAATGTTGGGATGGTATAGTAAATTATAGAAATATATTGGGTTCTATTGCCACGCTGTTGGCATCTGGGACGGAGTATGCAGCGGTTAAACTAATCAGAATTTATTCAAAGAGGTTGTTTCAAGAAGCACTCTACGGTTCGTTGATTGTAATTCTTTTCTCCCCAGGCTATACTTTTAGCATCAAATAGTCGAGGAGATGGAAATCATGCAGGAACTAAACACAACCTTTCATCCAATCAATTTTGAAACATGGGAAAGACGGCAATATTTCTATTACTTTACCAAGATGCTTCCGACAGGGTACTCTCTTACCGTCGAAATTGATATTACCGAAACACGCAAAGCAGCCAAAGAGCGAGGCATTCCGTTTATGGCCGCCTATCTATATGTGGTAAGTCGGCAACTGTCCGCGCAGCCGGAAATGCGAATCTCCACATTGGATAACCAACTTGGCACCTTTGATGTTTTGCATCCGTCCTATGCGGTATTCCATGACAACGACAAGACCATTTCTAATATGTGGACAGAGTATTCTCCCTCTTTCATCTCATTTCTGGCACAGTATCTAAACGACCGCACGCTCTATGCCGAAAATCACGGACCCAGTGCAAAGCCTATTGCGCCGCCCCCCAATCTTTGCATGGTGGGTATGCTGCCGTGGGTTAGTTTTACTCACTATTCGCCGGTGCCTTATCAACAAAGCGACTGCTATTTTCCAGTTATTGAAGCCGGAAAGTTTTTTGAGCAGAATGGGCGCACACTGATGCCATTATCTGTTATGGCACAGCACGCGGTTGCTGATGGGTATCACACTTCCATCTTGTTCAATGGAATCCAAGCAGCATTTCTTTCGCCGCAAGAATGGATTGACCAATAACACACGTCTAAGGGGAAACTCACGCAGCCTTCTTGCGCTTGGGCGTAATTGGCGTCTACGGCGAAGTACAGGCTATTTATATAATTTACCAAGCTACAAAAAATAAATGGAGGAAAACCTTTATGGAATATATTAATGTTACAAAAGAAAACTTGGAAAATGAACATATCTGTTGTGCAATCAGTAACAATAAGGATGTACAGGTATCCTCTAAAAAAATGTGGCTTTCCGAAAGAATGGATGACGGGCTTGTTTTTCTGAAAAGTGTCGAGCGTGGTAAATGCTTTATAGAATACATTCCTGCCGAGAATGCTTGGATTCCTGTAATTGCTGAAGGATATATGGTGATTAACTGCCTGTGGGTATCGGGCTCATTCAAAGGCAACGGATATTCAAGCGACTTGCTAAATCAATGCATTGCGGATAGCAAATCAAAAGGTAAAACAGGGTTGTGTGTTCTCTCATCACCCAAAAAGAAACCTTTCTTGGCAGACCCGAAGTTTCTTATACACAAGGGATTTTCCGTCTGTGATGAATCCGATAACGGAATTCAGCTATGGTATCTGCCGTTTGATGAGGGCAGTCCCAAGCCTCAATTTAAAGAGTGTGCAAGGCATCCCCATATAGAGGAATTAGGCTATGTTCTGTATTTTACAAGCCAATGTCCTTTTAACGCAAAGTATGTTCCTATTCTTGAAAAAACAGCAAAGGAAAACGACATCCCATTTCACGCCATACATATCACAAGCAAAGAAGAAGCACAAAATACACCATCGCCTATTACTACTTACGCGTTGTTCTGCAACGGCAACTATCTTACCAACGAAGAATTAAATGATAAAAAGTTTCTCAAGTTGGTACAGGGATGATTTGCAGACATATTTCCGTTTATCGGTGAGATTATGGGCATACTCCCTGCTTCGCATTTTGCACTATTTCGAACTTGCTACACCCCAATGGGCAAATCCATTTCGATTATCAATCAACGCATCTGCATTGAAACCATCTCTCCAACCGCATCATCTCGCCGCGCCACCAGCTCATCGTTCCAGTCCTTGGCTTCCGGCAGCATGGGTGTGACGTCGGCATAGCCGTGTTCACTCAAAATACCGGTCAGGCGCTCCACGGCCTTCTGTCCGGCATTGTCGCTGTCCAGACACAGCGCGACCTTTTGCAGCTTTGGATTCTGCTCCAGCATCCAGAGCATGGCGTGTTCCGATGTGCCGCAGAGTGCGACGTAGCTGTGCGTGCGCCAGTTCTCCGGGGGGAGAGAGATAAAGGACAGCATATCGATGGGCGCTTCAAACACATAGAGCCGGTCAGAGGTTCCCATCCAGTGAAAGCTGTACCGGGGATCGCTGCCCTCCACATTGATGCGAAACGCCTTTCCTTCAGAATTGACGCTGCGCTTGTGCGCATGACGAATAACGCCGTGTTCATCCTTCCCGATGAACACGGCGTTGTGATATTCCTCGTCCTCATACAGCAGGCCCGCCTGCGCGAAGCTGGTGACAATCTCCCGGTCGATGCCGCGGCGCTGGGTCAGGTAGGCATACACCCGCCGCATACTGTCGTTTTTCGGAGGAACGACAAACGGTTTGGGCGGCTCATCGGGCTTTCCCTCCGCCGCGTGATAGGCTTCACCCTGTTCTCCGTTTAGCAGGAAGGTCACAGCTTCCGGGAAGCTCATATTGTAAAACCGCCTGACGAAGTCCACGGTCAGCCCTCCCTCACCGGTGGCGTGATCGAACCACTGGTTCCCGCGGATCGTGATGCTGTGATCGGCTTCCAGCCGCTTGTCATGGCCGGATGGCAGAAGCCTTTCACCGCGCCGGCGCAGCAGCTCCGCCAGATCGACAGAATTGGCGCGGTGCTTTTGCTCGTCGGTGAAATGAATATACTGTGCGATGGTGCTCGCCTCCTGTCTTTAATATGGAATGATGTAGTCCTGTTGCTGCTCCTGATCGTCCGCCTTGTGGCCTTGGGCGATCTTCTTTTCCTTCATCCTGCGACGGAGCTTTTTGTCAATGCTGTATCCCACGCCGCCCCGCTGCGGCGGCGTGTTATTCTGGAACACCCGGCTCATGTGATGCAGCAGCCGGGTGGCGGAGAGAAAAACGGAGGGGTTCTGCACCGCCTCTGCCCAATGCTCCGTGTAAAACTGCGCGTGGGTATTGCCCTGGTGCGCCGAACGGGTGAACCAGTCCAGCGCGGCGGACTTGTCCCGTGGGATATCTTCGCCGGCGAGGTAAAGCTTGCCCAGCGCATACATGGCGCAGGAGTTTCCGCCGTTGGCCGCCTCCATGAAATAGCGAACCGCCGCCGACACATCCTTCCGCACGACGCCGCCTTGAAGGAACAGCTTGCCGAAGGCATAGGCGGCGTCTGCGTTGCCCTCGTCGGCGAGACGAAGCAGCAGCGCCGCCGCGTCACGAACGCTATCCTGTGCTGAATCGGACTCATGGATGATTCTTACCAGCCTTCGCACATTCTCCGGGACGCGCTGTTCCTCTGCCGGAGTTTCCTCAAAGGTAAACGCATGGTTGAGGAGTTTCGCCGCCTCCGCAACGACCATGTTGCGGATGGGCTTGAACTCCTTTTGCCGGGAGAGGGGCGGCAGCTCCGGCATCTCGTCTTGATAGGTGCTGACGATATCCGTGCGGATGTCAAACCAAAGGCGGTATGCCTCCGCCATGCGCGCGTCCCGCGCCAGCTCGTCTACGATCTCGTCCACAAGGGCTTTGACCGGGGCTTGCAGATAGCCGTATTGCAGCTTGCCCTTCTGCGCCGCCAGTTTTGTGACGAGCTGCGCCGTCAGCTTTTCAATGTGCTCGTTTCGAACCGTGCCACCGGCCATCTGCGCGATCAGCTCCTGATACAGCTTTCGCGCGTCCGCCTTGAGCGCATCCCGCCGCTGGGTATCGGCAGCGTACAGCTCCTTGAGCTGCTCCGGAAAGATGCTCTGCGCCAGCGCAGACTTGATCTGCGCAATGCCCTGCTTAGTGAGGAAGCCCTCGGTCGGATCGATGGAATAAATAATCATGTGAATGTGCGGGTGATGGCTCTTGTCGTGGAAGGCCGCGTACCAGCGAAGGTTCTCCGGCTTGATCTTGTAGCCCTTCGCCAACTCGGCGGCGCAGGAGCAGAGCATGGCGCGCCAGCTCTCCGGCGACTCGAAGCCCATGGCGTGGGCATCCTCCCGCCGCAGGGAAATGACCGGCGTCCACACGACGCCGGGATGCGCCGCAATCTCCTTTTGCACCTGAGCGACAACCAGCTTTCTGCCGGTGCCGTCAAAAAGGCCGTGGGTGCCAAGCTTGGAAACACCGGGGCGGGTTCCGATGTAGTCCACATAGTTTTCCCGCTTGCCGATCTGATCGAGGTTCTGCTCCAGCGCGGTCTGGATAAAATCCGAAGCGTTCTCCCGCGTGGGCCGCGCAAGGTAGTCCTCGTACTCGAACCGTTTTTTCGCCGAAGGAAAATCCCTGACGAGTTGGCGGATCATCTGTGCCTGCTTTTCCGTTGCCGGTTTGAGCCCGTCTGCATTGGTCACCGGCGCGACGCCCTCTCGGGTTGCGATGTAGCGGACGAGATACGACAGGTGCGCCGCACTGCTGTGACCGCTTTTGAAATGCGGCGAGATGAAAATAATGCGCGGCATTCTTACTCATCCTCTCCGGTGAAGATATCCAGACTGTATTCCAGCGGCAGCGGATCTTCGTAGATCTTTTCATAGGTGAGCTTGTCGCCGATCCGCTTGACCTCGCCCACCGCCTTGCCGTGGACATGTTGGAGCTGCTCCGCGCTGACCCGGAACATCCCGGCAATGATGTTCCAAGTTTTCGCTTCCTCCACTGAGAGCCGAAAGAGATTGCGGTTCACATGCGCGGCGAAGCTGTCCAGCGAGCCATGGAGCACCTGCGACAAGACCGGCGCGAGATATTCCGACGCATCCTTTACGCCGAGGTATCCGGCGTAGAACCGCACGGCGTTTTCCACAAACTCCGACTGGCTTTTGCAGTTGTCCTTCTGGTAGAGCTGCTCAATTTTCCTCTTGCATTCCGGCGAAAGCCAGAACGCGTGTTTTTTCTTTTTCTGTTCTTCCATATGATCTCCTTTCCTGCTGAGCCCGCCGACGGAACGGGCAAACGCCTTGCGGTTACGGCATTTTCCCTTTGACCGACCCCGGAACCGGCTATGCGATGGGTAAACCGACCCCGCATCCTCGTATACCCGACCCGCTCTGCGGGGCGGTGTTTTCCGCATCGGAGGGCGCTTGCGACCCCGGCGCTTTATCCTGTACTAAAATCGCGAGCGCGAACACGCTCTCAAAGCTCTCGAACGTTGCCACAACAGGGCGGTCAAGCCCTGTCAGGCTTCCTTTCCCGCAGTCCTGTCCAAAAGCCGCACACAGGGTGACACAGGCAGCAACATGCGGTCACATGGCCGGTTCCGTTTTTGTTGGCGTATCATCTTTGCTGAACGGAACAGGCGAATGAATTGGTTTCGCCGCAGGCATTTTCGGAGCGGGTGCTTTCACCTGACGTTTGGACTTGGCAGCGGGAGCACTCTTGCTGTCGAGGTACTCACGCAGAGGCTCCGGTACCGATTTTTCGTACAGTTCGGCGAGATCTTTTTCCATGCGCTGCTGCGCTGTGGTGTTTTCCTTGTGCAACGAGAAATCCAGCGCCGACAGTTTTTCCTCATCAAAAGGAATTGTAATATTGGTTTTGCTCATACTCGTTTCCTCCAATCAAAATGTAATGAATCGCATAAATGGTTCTGCATCGGGTTCGTGTTCTGCAAACTGCTCGGGCTGTGCAAAGCGATTTTTGTAATATTCGATCTGTAAATTGGTTAGGGATGCGAAGTCACCTTCACCATTATCCCGGACAATGAAAAACGGCCCGCAGAGGATATCATCTCCGAGCCGTCTGTTCATTTCCATGCCGTTCAGTTTTCCTTCTTCGTTTACTACGATGATGGCACCGTCATCCATATAAACGCATTCTATGAGGCCGTCCACCTCTGCCTGCAGGCTGTTGAGATCCGAACCGATATCTTTTTCCTCGGGAGCCTTTCTTGGCTCGACGCGCAGGACGTGCAAGGTTTTGTTTTCTAATTCTTTCATGGTGTTGCCTCCGCTTCTGAAATGTAGTTGATGTATGGGATCTGCAGCCATGCCGTCCAGCTCCGTTCCGAGAGCTGCGTTTTGACCACACCGTACTTGGTACCCATTGCTTCGATGACCTCGCCGTTCCCGATGTAAACGCCGATATGGCCGCTGTGCCATACGGCGAGGCCCGGCGTATCCGGCATGGTGGACATATCTCCCTTGACTGTGGCGTTGTTGTACATTCCGTCCGCGCCAACATCCGGCATCCCGTTGATGCCATAGCTGATGCTCATGGTGGACGTGTCCAGCCATCCATAGCCCTTGATGAGTCCCACGCAGTCGGTTGTCCTGCGTCCCAGCCAGTTCTGCCGGATGAAATCCTCATAGTTGCCCACGCCGTCAGGATACTGTGCCAGTTTGGACGCGAAGAGCGAATCCGTAAGGACGGAACCATAGGTGCCCCAGACGTAGCCCCAGCCATTTTCCCATGCGTTCTCCGCATAGGTCACGAGGTCGAGATTGTTTTTCGTAGTGGGATCGGCGAAGGCGGAGACGTCCAGTTCGATGCTCACGCCGTCGCCTCGGGTATACCCACCGGAGAATGTATCTCCGCCGCTGTGCGTCCGGGAGTATACCTCATCCGCGTTCTTCCGCACCGCGTCGGTAATCTCTACGCCCATATTGGAATGGATGTTGGCGTATGCCGTTTCCAGCGAGACTGGCACGGCGACAGTATAGGTTTCCGAATGTTTCGTACCGTTATCATCGGTCCAGGTGCGGGTGCGTTCCTCATAGCTCACGAAGCAGTCCACGAACTGCTCAATACCAACGGCGCCGGGGTTTTCCTCGCCGAAATACAGAGAATAGAAAACGGCCTTGACCCGATTGGAGTCAAGGCCGCTTCCGCCTTCCGCCATGGCGTTGACTGACGCCACATTGCTGTCCACGATGGCGAGGCTGTTTTGCATATCCGTGATGTGCTGCCGGTATGTTTCCGGAACGGAGCCTGCGATCATGCCGCCGTAGTAGCAGAGGTCGAGCGCCGCCGCGTTATGATCCGCGCCGCCCGACATAAAGCTGCACACAACGACCAACAGGAGAATAAGCGGCGAGAGGATGGCGGCGATGATCCAGCCCACGGTTTTGCGGAGCTTTTTGCTGGTGAGGACGCTGGCTGCGATTTTCGCCGCCGCTGCCGCAGAGAGCGCCATCAGCGACCACCTGCCTTGCCGAACAGTTTTTCCTTATACGCCGGGGCGTGAACCACGAGGTTGTACCGCTCGTTGCCGCATTTGTAGAGGCAGACGCCCCGCTGGGGAAAGCGGATGAGATTGTACTCGGATTCTTCGAGCTGGAGCGTATCCATATAAAACTTCTTGTCGATGTTGCCGGCGTTGAACAGGAAGGCGTGGGTCGGGATGCTGAACAGCGGCTTTGTCAGCTCGGCTATGCCGGGGATGGCGAAGTCCTCGAGGTTCTGGCTGGCGAGGATGACGCTGGATTCCTTTTTGCGAACACGCTTCATGAAATTACGGATGTACTCGATTGCGGTCAGGTTCGTCAGGAACAGGTACAGCTCGTCGATGCTGGCGGCGGTGTTGCCCTCGGTCAGCAGCTTATCCGACATGAAGGACAGCACGTTGAACAGCAGGGCGTTCTTCACATTTTTACTGGCCTGCAGAAGTCCCTTTACGCCGAACACCACGAAACGGCTGGATGTCACATTGGTATGACCGTTGAAAAACTGGCTCTCCGCGCCCTGACACATGGAGTGGAGCCCCAGCAGGATGTCCTGAAGCAATTCCGCTGTGTAGAGCTGGAACTTCTGCGCGTCGTAGGTTTTGTATTCCGCCTCGATCAGCTCATAGAGATCGGAGAGGATGGGATAGTCCTCCGGCGTCAGCTTTGAGAAGTCGGTTCGATCGCTGATGCCCCATTTTTCATACACTTTTCCCAACATCAGTTCGATCACATCAATATGCTTATCATCAAAATCTTTGTAGCACCTGAAAAAATCTTTGAGGAAGGAAATGTGCTG
>JBFWME010000072.1:0-11360 GCA_050251755.1 Lawsonibacter sp.
CCAGCGTAAGATGATGGTAGCTCACAGGGTATCCCTCCTGACAGTGTTGTCTCGACAACTCCACTGTACCACAGGAAGCCGTATCCTGTGAGTTTTTACTCTGTTGCACTTGTTATTTTAATTCACCAGTAAATAACCTATTTCAGGTTATGAGATACTAAGCCCGAGGTGGTGTTCGTGGGAAGTCGGCTGAGGGATTTGCGGGAAGACGCAGATTTGAATCAAACGCAAATTGTAAACTATTTGGGCATGTCACAAACCGGATATTCCAAATACGAGACGGGGGAAAATGATATTCCGACCCAGGTGCTCATCAAGCTGGCACAGTATTATAAAACGAGTGTCGACTATATTCTGGGGATCAGTGAGAACCGGAACCCTTACGAGTAGAAAAAACCGCAGCATGAAGCAACGCTCCATGCTGCGGTTTATGTATTATGATTTTTTATCCCTGGTTCTGGGCCTCCACCAACCGGACGCCGCAGTACTTTTCCCGCAGCTTTGGCTTTTCGATCTTGCCGGTGGGGTTTCGGGGTACGTCGGCGAAGATAATTTTGCGGGGGCGTTTGTACCGGGGCAGGTCCATGCAGAACTGGTTGATCTCGCTCTCTGTGCAGGTCATACCGGCCTTAATCTGGATGACCGCGGCGGCAATCTCGCCCAGTCGGTGGTCGGGCAGACCGATGACGGCCACATCATGTACCTTGGGATAGGCGGCCAGAAAGTCCTCAATCTGAACTGGGTAGAGGTTCTCGCCGCCGGAGATAATCACGTCCTTCTTCCGGTCTACCAGGAAGATGAAGCCGTCTGGGTCCTGGCGGGCCATATCTCCGGTGTGGAGCCAGCCGTTTTCCAGTACCTCTGCGGTGGCCTCCGGATTATGGTAATAGCACACCATAACGCCGGGGCCTTTTACGCACAGCTCACCCACGTCTCCCTGCTTCACAGGGATATTCTGCTCGTCCACAATCTTGATCTTCCAGCCGTATCCGGGAACCCCGATTGCCCCCACCTTGTGGATGTTCTCCAGGCCCAGGTGGACACAGCCCGGGCCGGTAGACTCGGACAGACCATAATTGGTGTCGTACTTGTGGTGGGGGAAGTAGCTCATCCAGTGTTTGATCAGGGAGGGGGGCACAGGCTGGGCGCCGATGTGCATCAGACGCCACTGGGACAGTTGATCGTCCTCAATCTTCAGATCCCCGCGGTCCAGGGCGGCCAGGATGTCCTGCGCCCAAGGCACCAGCAGCCAAACAATGGTGCACCGTTCCGAAGACACCGCCTCAAAAATCGCTTTTGGGGTGTTGCCCTTCAGCAAAACAGCCTTGCTGCCGGTGAACAGAGAGCCGAACCAATGCATTTTGGCCCCGGTGTGGTAGAGGGGCGGAATGCATAAAAATACGTCGCTGTGGGTGGTCTCGTGATGGATGGCCTCCATCCGGGCGGACTGGAGCAGGGCGGTGTGCTTTAATAAAATGGCCTTGGGAAATCCCGTGGTGCCGGAGGAGTAGTAGATGGCGGCCTCGTCCTCGTCGTCAATCAGCACCTTGGGAGCCGTGCTGGAACAATTGGCGGTGGCCCGATGGTAGTCCTCGGCAAAGGAGGGACAGGTCTCCCCCACAAAGAGGAGGAGCAGTTTGTTGGAAATGGCGGGGACAATGCTCTCGACCCGGCCGATAAACTCGGGGCCGAAGAACAGCACATCGGCGTCGGCCAGTTTCAGGCAGTAGTCAATTTCCTGTGCGGTATACCGAAAGTTCAGGGGCACCGCAATGGCCCCCGCCTTCAAAATACCAAAGTAGATGGGCAGCCACTCCAGACAGTTCATCAGCAGGATGGCGACTTTCTGGCCCTTGCGGATGCCTCGGCCAAGCAGCATGTTCGCCACCCGATTGGCCTTCTCGTCAAAGACCGACCAGGTGATCTCCCGGCGGTAGGGGGCGGTGGACGTGGGCTGGATGAGCTCGTACTCCTTCCAGGTAACCCTCTGCTCCTCTTGTACCTCGGGGTTGATTTCCACCAGGGCAATCTCCTCGCCGTAGAGCTTACTGTTGCGCTCCAGAAGATCGGTAATGGGCATGGCGTTCGACGTTCCTTTCCAAAACGGGACGTCCGGCGCCCCGTTGCACTTCATTGGTTTTAATCTTTAAACCATTGAAGTATCATACCCTATTCATCCCCCTGATGTCAAGAGGCGGGCGGGAGAACTTTTCTGGCTTGCGTTTGGAAAAAAAGTGATTTTCCTGTTTACCCTCACACTTTAATGTGCTATAGTTATCGTGACGCAGTCCAATTTACGGGCTGACAACACGGCGTTGACCGAAAGGAGCAAGCTATGGCAAAGACAGGGCGCAAAGCGCGCAGTCTGGCGCTGTATGAGACCATCCTGAAGCTGAAAGACCTGGACGAGTGCTGCCGGTTTTTTGACGATTTGTGCACCCCCACCGAGCTGCGGTCGCTGGAGCAGCGGTTCGACGTGGCAGTGTACCTCCAGCAGGGGCTGGTCTACCTGGACATTCTGGAGAAAACGGGCGCCAGCAGCGCCACCATCAGCCGGGTCCGGCGTTCCATGCTGGACAATGGAGCCGGCGGGGTGATGCAGGGCGTCATTCGCCGGGAAGGGCTGGGCCAGCCGGAGCCAGACGACCAAGACGACCAATCGTAACGCAGAAAAGAAAGCAGGGAAGGACCATGAAACAATTGATGTTGGGCAACGCCGCGGTTGCCCGGGGGCTGTATGAAGCCGGGTGCTGTGTGATCTCCAGCTACCCTGGAACCCCCAGTACCGAGATCACCGAGGAGGCCGCCAAGTACGACGAAATCTACTGTGAGTGGGCTCCCAACGAGAAGGTGGCCATGGAGGTGGCCTTTGGCGCCTGCCTGGCCGGAAAGCGCTCGTTTTGCGCCATGAAGCACGTGGGTCTGAACGTGGCCGCCGACCCTCTGTTCACCATGTCCTATACCGGCGTCAATGCCGGTATGGTGATTGGGGTGGCCGACGACGCGGGGATGCACTCCTCTCAAAACGAGCAGGACTCCCGCCACCATGCCATTGCCGCCAAGGTGCCCATGCTGGAGCCGTCCGATTCCGCCGAATCGCTGGCCTTTGCCAAGTTGGCTTATGAGCTGTCCGAGCAGTTCGACACCCCTGTGCTGCTGAAAATGTGTACCCGTATCGCCCATTCTCAGTCTTTGGTCGAGCTGTCGGAGCGGGCGGAGAAGGCGGCGGTTCCCTATCAGAAGAACATTGCCAAGTTTGTTATGATGCCGGGCAATGCCAAAAAGCGCCACCCCGTGGTGGAAGAGCGCACCCGCAAGCTGATTCAGTGGGCGGAGACTGCGCCCATCAACCGGGTGGAGATGGGAGGAACCCATCTTGGCATTATCACCTCCTCCACCTCCTACCAGTATGTGAAGGAGGTCTTTGGAGACTCCGTATCCGTGCTGAAGCTGGGAATGGTCAACCCGCTGCCCGTGCAGCTGATTCTGGACTTCGCGTCCAAGGTGGATCGGCTGGCCGTGGTGGAGGAACTGGATCCCATCATTGAGACCCACTGCCGCTGCCTGGGGCTGGATGTGATAGGCAAGGACGTGCTTCCCCTGGAAGACGAGTTTTCCCAAAACCTGGTGGCGGAAAAATTAAGCGGTACCGTCCATACCGGAAAAGCTCTGGATGTGGAGATCCCGCCCCGTCCCCCGGTCATGTGCGCCGGCTGTCCCCACCGCGGTCTGTTCTATACGCTGAACAAGAACAAGTGTGTCGTTTTGGGCGACATCGGCTGTTACACACTGGGCGCCGTGGCGCCCCTGTCCGCCATGGACATGACCCTGTGCATGGGCGGCTCCATCTCCGCCATCCACGGCTTTAACAAGGCCCTTGGCGCCGAGTCCGAGGGGAAAACGGTGGCCGTCATCGGCGATTCTACCTTTATGCACTCCGGCATGACCGGTCTGGCCAACATTGCCTATAACCAGTCCAACTCCACGGTCATCATTCTGGATAACTCTATCACCGGTATGACCGGCCACCAGCAGAACCCCACCACCGGGTACAACATCAAGGGAGACCCCGCCGGGAAAATCGACCTGGAATCCCTGTGCCGGGCCATGGGCTTTGGCTGTGTCCGGGTGGTGGATCCCTACAACCTGAAGGAATGTGACGAGGTGATCAAGGAGGAACTGGCCAATCCGGAGCCCTCCGTCATCATCAGCCGCCGGCCCTGCGCCCTGCTGAAGTATGTGAAACACAGCGCCCCCCTGGCGGTGGACCCGGACAAGTGCAAAAGCTGCAAGGCCTGCATGAAGATCGGTTGTCCCGCAATCTCCATGAAGGGCGGAAAGGCCCATGTGGATAATACCCTGTGTGTGGGCTGCGGCGTGTGCGAGCAGATGTGCGCCTTTGACGCGTTCCGCAGCACCGCGAAGGAGGGCTGAGAAGATGGAAACCAAGAATATTATGATTGTGGGCGTGGGTGGCCAGGGCTCTCTGCTGGCCAGTAAGCTGCTGGGCCACCTGGCGATGGAACAGGGCTACGACGTAAAGGTGTCCGAGGTCCACGGAATGTCCCAGCGGGGCGGCTCTGTGGTCACCTATGTGCGCTACGGCGACAAGGTGGCTTCTCCGGTGATCGACAAGGGAGAGGCGGATTTTATTGTCTCGTTTGAACTGCTGGAGGCTGCCCGGTGGCTATCCTTCCTGAAGCCGGATGGCCAGATTGTCACCAGCACCCAGCAGATCGATCCCATGCCCGTCATTACCGGCGCGGCCCAGTACCCGGAAAATCTGGTGGAAAAGATGAGAGCCGCCGGGGCGAAGGTGGATGCGCTGGACTGTCTGGCGCTGGCCGAGGAGGCCGGCAGCAGCAAGGCGGTGAACCTGGTTTTGATGGGCCGGCTGTCCCACCATTTCGACCTGCCGGATGAGGAGTGGCAGAAATCCATCGAGGCCATCGTACCCAAAAAGTTTTTGGAGCTGAACAAAAAGGCCTTTGCGCTGGGGAAGAACGCCTGAGGATGTGGAATGTTCTTTGGGTAGGGCTGGGCGGCGGAGCCGGAGCGGTGTGCCGCTATGGCATTAGCCTGCTGCCCGTGAAAGTGGAATTCCCTTTGCTGACCTTGATGACCAATCTGTTGGGAGCCATCCTGATCGGAGTTGTGGTGGGGCTTGCGGACCAGGGAATGGTATCTCCCGGCTGGCACCTGTTTTGGAGAACGGGCGTATGCGGCGGGTTTACCACGTTTTCCACCTTCTCTTTGGAGAGCTGGGCCCTGTTCCAACGGGGGAATCACCTGTTGGGCAGTATGTATATTTTGCTCAGCGTAGCGCTGTGCCTGATCGGCGTGACCCTGGGGCAATGGATCAGTGGACAGATTACCCGCCTGTAGGGGCGGAGGAGTGAAAGGAATGATTCCCATGGAGAGATATTACCAGCCCGAGATTGAATGCGCCTCTCGGGAACAGATTCGAGCCTGGCAGGACGAGCGCCTGGTCAAACAGGTGCGTCATGCCTATGACCATGTGCCCTACTATCAAAAGCTGATGAAGGAGAAGGGGGTCAGCCCGGAGGATATCAAATCCGTGGATGACCTGTACAAGCTGCCCTTTACCTATAAGAAGGATCTGCGGGACACCTATCCCTACGGGCTGTTTGCCGTTCCCATGAAGGATGTGGTGCGGCTGCACGCCTCCTCCGGTACTACGGGGAAGCAGATCGTGGTGGGCTATACCCGGGAAGATCTGGACATTTGGGATGACATTATTGCCCGCCAGCTGGTGGCGGTGGGGGCTACCCAGGAGGACAAGGTACACATTTCTTACGGTTACGGTCTGTTTACCGGCGGTCTGGGACTTCATGGCGGCGCGACCAAGCTGGGCGCCACGGTGATTCCGGTCTCCTCCGGCAACACCCAGCGGCAGATTACCATTTTGCGGGACTTTGGCTCTACCATCCTGTGCTGCACGCCCTCCTACGCCGCCTACCTGGGGGAGACTCTCCGGGAGATGGGCCTGAGCGGAGACGACATCTCGCTGAAGGCGGGCGTCTTCGGGGCCGAGGCGTGGAGCGAGGAGATGCGCCGGGACATCGAGGATAAGCTGGGCATCAAGGCCTATGACATCTACGGCCTGACCGAGATCATGGGCCCGGGGGTGTCCTATGAATGCTCGGCCCAGAACGGGATGCACGTCAACGAGGACCATTTTATCATTGAAATTATTAACCCCGATACCGGGGAAGTGCTGCCCGAGGGACAACAGGGGGAGATCGTCTTCTCCTGTATCACCCGTCAGGCCTTCCCTCTGCTGCGCTACCGCACCCGGGACATTGGCGTGATTCACCGCGGCACCTGCTCCTGCGGGCGCACCTTTGTCAAAATGAGCAAGCCCATGGGCCGGTCCGACGACATGCTGATTATCCGGGGCGTCAACGTGTTCCCGTCCCAGATCGAGACCGTTCTTTTGAACCACGGATACCCGGCCAACTACCAGATCGTGGTGGACCGGGTCAAGTCCACCGACACCCTGGACGTTCAGGTGGAAATGACCCCGGAGATGTTCACCGACAACCTGGGCGAGGTTGAGCGCCGCCAGAAAGAGTTGGTGGAGGGCCTGCGCTCCACGCTGGGGCTGGCCGCAAAGGTTACTTTGGTGGCCCCGAAATCCATTGTCCGCAGCGAGGGCAAGGCGGTAAGAGTCATCGACAAGCGCAAGATTTAAGAAGGGGAGGAAAGAAGCATGAGCATCAAGCAGATTTCCGTCTTTTTGGAAAACAAGCCCGGCGCACTGTACGCCATGACCGGCGTGCTGGCCCAAAACAAGGTGGATATGCGGGCGCTGTCCATGGCTGAGACCAAGGACTTCGGCATTGTCCGGATCATCGTAGACGATGTGTACGCCGCCACGACTGTGTTGAAGGACGCGGGCTACATCCATTCGGTGACCCCTGTTTTGGGGGTGGCCATCCCTGATATGCCGGGCGGATTGAACCGGGTACTCCAGGTGCTGACCGATGCCAAGGTCAATGTGGAGTACATGTACGCGTTTTTGGGCGGCAAGGATGTGGACCATGCCTACATGATCTTCCGGGTCGAGGACGCAGCAGCCGCAGGCGCCGCGCTGGCCGCCCGGGGCATTAAAACGGTCGAGCAGGAAGAGATGGAAAAGCTGTAACCGGCCCGAAAAGCCGGATAAGGAAGAAGAGGGACCGCCAACAGGCGGTCCCCCTTTTTTATGTAAAAAGAGCGGGTGAGCTGCTTCTTGAGAAGATGGAAGACGCATTCCCATAATCGTTAGCTTTCATATATGGTTTTGCTGTTCTCATTCCAGTTCGCAGTCGGCCGCGGGAGAAAAGGAGAGCGGCGAACGGTTGAAGCGGCGGTAATATTCCTTGGTCAGGTCGATGAAGGAGCGGGCGGCGGGGGACAAAAAGCCGTTTTTCTTGTAAACCACCGCCATAGGGCAGGTGAGAGGCGGGTCCCCTATGGTAAAGCAGGCCAGCCGGTCCAGATAAGGGGTGCGGGAAATGCCGCTCTCCTGGAGGAAGGCAAATCCCATATTTTCCGCCGCCAGGTTGATGGCGGTGGCGTTGTTGGTGGTGACCAGAATGTTTTGCGGTTCTACATTGAGCACCGAGAAGGTGTTGTGAAGCAGTTTGGACAGCCGCCAGTCAGAGGGGAGCATGATGATCCGCTCGTGCTCCAGCAGCCGCAGGTCGGCAAAGTGTTTGGGGTGGTCATAGGGGCTATCCAGCCCCTGAAGGAGAGGGTGGTCCCGGTGACCGATGAGAAAAACATGCTCGCGCATGACCAGCTCGTAGGTTAGCTCACTCAGATCTCCGGGGATGTGCATGATGCAAAAGTCGGTGACGTTCCCTGCAGCCAGCTGTGCCAGCTCCGGAACAGGCGCCTCGTGGAGGACTACCTGCACGTCGGGGTAATGCTGAGCAAACGAAGGAAGCACGTCGGGCAGCAGGGTGGAGCCGCGCCAGGGGGACACGCCGATTTGAAGCGTGGGACGCTTCTTATCCTGAAGGTCCCGCAGATCGCTGATCAACTGCCGGTTCAGATAGCCCTGACGCTCCAAATAGGCATAAAACAACTCCCCCGCGGCCGTCAGCCTCAGCGGACTGTGAGAGCGATCCAGAAGCACCACTCCAAGATTGTTTTCCAACTTCGCCAAGTATTGACTCAGATAGGGCTGAGACAAATACAAATGTTCCGCTGCCTTGGAGATGCTGCGTTCTTTGACAATGGTTAGAAAATATTCCGGATTCTTGACAAACATGGAAGGCACCTCATCCTCAATTACTAAGAAAATCATACCATATATTTTTGATGAAAGAAAGAACGATTTCCCACAAAAAAGCATGAAAAGCCCCGGCCGTGTGCATACACACGGTCGGGGTTACGAAGTGGGGGTGCCTGTCCCGCCCGGCAATTTGGTGGTCGGAGAGAGTCGCAAAGGAAAGGGCGCGGTATGGCGGTCGGGAATCGGCGTTGTTATGCGCGGTCGGACTACAGTTCCTTTCGCCGTACCAAATGCTCCACCATGGCGCGGTCAAAGGATAGACAGGCGCCGAAGGGGTCCACCACAAAGCCGGCGGCCCGGTTGTCCTGTAAAATCATTCTGGCATAGTCCTCGAAATCGAGGACCAGAGTCTGCTGGTTTTTGGGGCCGCACAGACGGCGCAGCTCCTCCCAGCTGGTGAAGGCGGGGAAGAAGGGCTGTCCCTCCTGGTTGGGCAGCAGCTGAAACTGAATGGCTGTGCCCTGGCCCAGAGCGGTTTGGCCATCCGGATCGGACGCGGGGGGCGGGGTGATGGTCACCGGGGCCAAAAAGCGGGCGGAGGAGATGACCAGATCCAACACCGCCTCCCGGGCTTCCCGGCTGTTAGCTTGGTTCATTTCGGAAATGGCCTGTACCAGTTCGGAGTTGAGAACGGGCTTGTTGATGTCTTCCATAAATGCCTCCCTATGGGTTGTTTTTTCATTGTACTACCGGAATGGAGGGACGGACAAGGGAAAATTTTTGCTTTGAAAGGACGCAACGGCGAACGCTGGGATGGTTCGGCCCCGGGCGAGCTGCGTTCCGGAGAAGAAAAGTAGTGGGTTTGCCGATAAAATAACGCACTGGCCACCTATGGACAGGATGAAATTTGTGTGATAAAATACCGGCTGACGAGTTTCCACACCTCGTCCAAGCACGGCAAAATGGATGTTTGCCGTGTTCGTTCAGCAGGGATCCCCTGCTGTTCTCTAAAGAATAAAATGGAGGTAGTATTCCAATGCGCAAGTATTCCATCCGAGATCTGACTCTGGCGGCCATGTTGGCGGCGGTGTACGCGGTCCTGACCATGGGGCTGCCGATTCCGCAATACGGAGCCGTTCAAATCCGCTTTGCCGAGGCCCTTACCGTGCTGCCCTTCTTGTTCCCGGCGGCCACGCCGGGATTGTTTGTGGGCTGTCTGATCGCCAATTTACTGTCCCCCTACGGTCTTCTGGACGTGGTGGCCGGTTCTGCCGCTACCCTGATTGCCTGTCTGTGGACCCAGAATTTGAATAACCGCTGGCTGGCCCCGCTCCCGCCCGTGGTGTGCAACGCGGCCATTGTGGGCGCAGTCATCGCCTTTGCCGAAGCGGGAACCGGGGCCGCTTTTTGGCCCGCCTATGCATTCAACGCCGTTACCGTAGGACTGGGGGAACTGGTGGCCTGCTATCTGTTGGGTATGCTGCTGTTGGCCGTCCTGCCCAAGATCCCCTTCTTCCGGGACATGATCCCGGCCTCCCGGCTGGACCGGCTGAGCTGCCGGCCTCGGCAAAACGAGACATAACTCACTGCACCGGACGGGTGGACGTCCGGTGTTTTTTATTCCGTTCCGGCTATGCGTGTTGCAAAGTCTGACGATGAGACGTGGGAAACCGTCCAGAGCGGGAGAAGGAAGCATTCGCCTTGACAGGACCGGGAAAACAGAGTATCATACGGGTACAAGAAACAGGGGAGCTCGCGGCAGCGGGCTGAGAGGAAGCTGAGCGCTTCGACCCTTTTACCTGATGTGGGTAATGCCACCGTAGGAAGTCGTGCTTGCTGTGACGAACGGGGCTGCCCTATGGGCTGCCCCGTTTTTTGATAGAATGAGTTACTCTTTTTGAAAGGATGTGAAAGAAACCGCGGGCACCCCGGCCGAAGACCGGGAGCGGACGCAGGGGGAGCGCCCTGAGTCCGAGCCAAATATGCAGCGATGGGAAGCCGTGTTCCGGCGTGAGAGGAAGCCAGTAAGCTTCGACCGAACCGTGGGAGAGTCTGTTGTTCGCGAACTCCCCGGGCCCTGTTTGTGGCCTTGCGTGCACAACCGATGCACGCAAAGGACCAGAAGTGGGGAAGACGCTGCCTTTTGACGCGGGTTCCCCATTCATAAAAAAGGAGTTTACTGATATGAATCAAACCAAAACCAAAAAATTAGCTGCCGCCGGCCTTCTGTGTGCCGTGGCCGTGGCGGGGAGCATGTTCCTGACCTTTCCTGCCTTTGGCAGTAAGTGTGCCCCGGTGCAGCATATGGTCAATGTGCTGTGTGCCGTCCTGCTTGGACCCTGGTACGGGGTTGGGGTGGCTTTCTGCGCCAGCCTGATCCGCAATCTGCTTGGAGTGGGCAGCCTGATGGCGTTTCCGGGCAGTATGTTCGGGGCCCTGCTATGCGGCCTGGCGTTTTGGAAGACGAAAAATCTACAGGTTACCCTGGTTGCCGAAGTACTGGGGACCGGTGTGATCGGCGGTCTGGCCGCCTACCCGGTGGCGATTTTGTTTCTGAATGCGGATGCCGCCGTGGTGGCCTTTTATGCTTACATCATCCCGTTCCTGATCTCGACGGTGGCCGGTTCCGTGCTGGCCGGCGTGCTGGTAGCCGCGCTGAAGAGGACCGGGGCGCTGGACTTTGGAGGAGAATCGGTAAAAAAACACGCGGAATGAATGAGATCACACAGAGCCGACCCCTTTGGAGTCGGCTCTGTGTTGTTTGACAAGGGACTATCCCCCTTCTTCGTTCTCTAAAAAGTAAGAGGCCTCCATGTCCGCGGTGGCCAGGGCGAAGGCCAGGGGATATGTTTGGAACGCCTGTCCAACCATACGGTTGTCCTCGGGGCCGGAGAAGCCCATGTGCCAGCGGATGGCCATGGCTTCGTCCCGGCTCAGCCGGAGAAAGCCATTGGCAATGTACACGCTCTTCTCCCCGTGGCCATAGGGCAGTGGGTCGTCAAACGTGTAGGAGGGCACGGCCTGCCACTTTCCGTTCTCGTCCTTCACGTTGCGGGTGCCCTTTTTGTAGCAGCCGATTTTGCACAAATCGTGGAGAAGGGCCACAATGGCCACG
>JBFWME010000073.1:0-11331 GCA_050251755.1 Lawsonibacter sp.
GCCTCGGTTCCCTCGCCGCAGGGGAGATAACTCCGATGACTCCGGGCAAACCCGGTCCGGCCTGCGGCCGCCCCTGGGCTTTGCCCGCGCCGAACGTAAGCTCCATCTACCCCGAGTGCGTCCCTCGTAATGGGGGTCCGGGGAGGCGGGGTAGCGCAATGAAATTGCGCGTGAGCCGCCCCCGGTGATCTTTAGCTCCTTTGCATCGCTGCAAAGGAGCACGCCCCGCAGGGCGGAACCTTTGGGCCTTGTCCCTCGCTCCGTCCTTAGCTTCCCTGCTCGGGAATTCGGCGCTTCGGGATCACGCCTCGCCTGTTCGCGACGCTCCCCTTCCCTTCGACTCGGAACACAAACAGATCCGCTGCGCGGCTCTTGGTTTGCATTCCTCGCTCCGGTCCAGGCTCCCTGCTCACAACGGCTCGGACGCTTCTACTTCAGTTTTCCCTGCTCCCGCAGCGCCTGAACCGTGTCAGGCAGGCCCCACAGGTTAATAAAGCCGGTGGCGTCGTCCTGGTTGTAATCGCTCTCCTCAAAGGTAACCAAATTTTCCGAGTATAGAGACTCAGGAGAGGTAACGCCGGCGGTGATGACATTTCCCTTATACAGCTTCAGCTTCACCATGCCGGTGACATGCTTCTGGGTATCCAGAGCAAAGGCCTGCAGGGCCTCCCGCAGCGGCGTAAACCACTTGCCATTGTACACCAGGTCGGCAAAGTCCACGGCAAGCTTTTGCTTCATGTGTTTGGTGTCCTTGTCGACGGTGATCATTTCCAGCACTTCATGAGCGCGGTAAAGAATGGTTCCGCCCGGAGTCTCGTAGACGCCGCGGTCCTTCATTCCCACAAGCCGATTTTCCACAATGTCCAGCAGACCGATGCCATTGTCTCCACCTAACTGATTCAGCTTTCGGATGATATCGCTGGCCTTCATCTTCTCACCGTCGACGGCCACAGGCCACCCCTGTTCAAAGTCCAGGGTCACATAAGCGGCCTGATCGGGGGCCATGGCCGGGGATACGCCCATCTCCAGGAAACCGGGCTTATCATACTGGGGCTCATTGGCAGGGTCCTCCAGATCCAATCCCTCATGGGACAGATGCCACAGGTTTTTGTCCTTGGAATAGTTGGTCTCCCGGGAAATCTTCAGCGGTACGTTGTGAGCCTCGGCGTAGTCGATCTCTTCGTCACGGCCCTTGATGTCCCACTCACGCCAAGGTGCGATGATCTTCATCTCAGGCGCAAAACGCTTGATGGCCAACTCAAACCGAACCTGGTCGTTGCCCTTTCCGGTACAACCGTGGCAGATCGCGTCGGCCCCCTCCTTCTTGGCAATCTCCACCAGCCGCTTGGCAATAATGGGCCGGGCAAAGGCGGTACCCAGCAGATAGTCCTCGTACTTGGCTCCCATCATCATGGACGGGATAATCACCTCGTCCACCATCTCGTCGGTCAGATCCTCGATATACAGCTTGGAAGCGCCGGTCTTGATGGCCTTTTCCTCCAAACCTTCCAGTTCGCTGCCCTGCCCCACGTCGGCCGAGACGGCAACGATCTCCGGATCGTTGTAGTTTTCCTTCAACCAGGGGATAATAATGGATGTATCCAGGCCGCCCGAATAGGCAAGCACTACTTTTTTGATTTCAGACATGGTTCTATTCCTCCATAAATTACAGGGCCGGACAGGCCGAAACCGGCCTGTCCGGCCCGTTCCGACGCTTCCACCCTTGTCAGTGGGGACAGTCTATCACGTTTTCTCCCAAAATGCAAGTGTCGAATTGTATTATTATCCACAAGAATTTGAAATTTTTCCGTATACTTTTCCACGAAGACGAATATTATTCATAACAGGTTGGATTTTATGCATATTATTCAGGGACGGAAACAGGCCGGCCCGTTCTCCATTGAGAGGCGGGCCGGCCGAGTCGTCTTTTTTTGTTACAGCAGCGAAAATCCGTAGCCGTTGGACAGCGCGTCGATCTTCTGTCCCTTGGCGCACATAGGGCACATCTTCAAGGTGTTGGTGGAGTAGCCCGGGATATCGTCCGGGGTAAATAGACTGTACACAGGAGTATTCTCCACGGCCTCAAGTGCACTGAATACGGCGGCGATCCCCTGTACACGCCCTCCGTAATACTGGACACATTCCAGGGCACGGCGGGCAGTCTTACCCGAGTTCACCGTAGAAATCAGCAAAAGCACATCCTTTTCCGCCACCATGGGGATCAGGTTATCCCGGAAAATCAGCTGGCCGTTAGAATCATACTCGGGCGTAATCACATTGATATTTTTGTTGCTGTTCACCGCAAAGACATCTTTTTTGGCCAGGTGCCGGGCGAGAAAGGCGCCGATCACCTCGCTTCCGTCCAGACAGACAATGGTGTCCACACCCTTTTCATAGGTATACCGCTGTGCCAGAGTAATGGCCGCCTCCCGCGCCATGGTATGCTCGTGCTTCATGTTGGTAATGTCAATGTAATGGCTGTTGTGGGAGTGCCGGGTGGCAAAGTGGCCGGAGTAGACAGAGACCGAGAGATGCGGGTTTGCTTTATGGTACATCAATATTGCGTTCATAACGAATCCTCCTGTCTATTCGAACCGCCTAGGTTCTTGCTGTATTTATTTTATCATATTCGGCAATTCATTACAACGCAAAAGAAAATATTCTCTCTTTTTTAGCTATTTTATCTATTCATCCATTCAAAAAGCAGGGTCATCCCCCGTCCAATTGTTCGAGAAGCGGCCCCATCAAGCGCTGAATTGATCAGCCCGCCAGAATGGCGGTAGAAATGGCATCAAATACGGCGTCCTGATCCTGGCACATGACCATCAGGATGGTTCCGTCCTCCAGCGTCTCCAGCCTGGCATTCTTCGCCACTTCATACTGGTCGGCCAAATACTGCTCAAAGCTCTGCCGCTGGCAGTCGATAAATCCCTGAAGGGCCTCTTGAACCGCCTCGGTTTTTCCGTCGGCCGGCATAATGGCCGCGATACCATAGGCCTGAACGTTCATCATGGACGCGCTAATTCCAAACGCCTGCATGTCGTCTGTCTGCAGACCCAGTGTCTCCAGAACCAGAGAGGAACTATCGTCCTCCTTTTCTTCAGAGATTACGGGGTTATATTCCACCATCTCTCCGCCGTTTTGGGCAATGGCATCGGCATACAGTTGGGTCAGTTCCTCTGGTGTTTTGGCGGTTTCTGCCCCGTCTTTCCCGGAGCAGCCGGTCAAAACAGCCACAAGCATGGCCAGAACAATCGGAATGGTCAACAGGTCTTTCATGATTGGAGTCCCTCTTTTCCCGAACTAATTTGAAATGACTTGCTGTGGGTTAGACGGCGTTCCGAAAAAAAGGTTCCCTTCTTCCTGTTTTTATCCTTTCAAAACAAACAATCCCCTCCATAAGGCCGATGGCCTTTCTGGAAGGGATTGTTTGCTCTGTTCAGACACCCGGAAAGGTCAGCCGCACGGTAGTTCCCTGCCCCAAGACACTTTCCAGTTCCACCCGGGCATCGTGGAGAGCCGCCCCATGCTTGACGATGGACAACCCCAGTCCCGTACCACCGATTTCCTTCGAGTGGCTCTTATCGACCCGGTAAAACCGCTCAAACACCCGCTCCTGATCCTGCAGCGGAATGCCGATGCCGGTATCGGTCACCGTCACCTCTCCCCCATGCTCGTTCGGAGACACAGACAGGGTAACCGAACCTCCGGGCCGATTATATTTTATGGCATTGTCGCACAGATTGTAGATCATTTCGTCCAGCACCGCCGGCACTCCCTGAACAAGGAAGGGCGCTCCGGCCACCGCCATGGTTACCCCGGCCTGTCTGGCCAACGGTTCGGCCCGTTTGGACACATTCCGGGCCAGTTCCAGCATATCCACAGGCTCCCGCTGCAGGGAAGGCCCCCCCTCATCCAGGCGGGACAGGTGAATGATGTCTTCCACCAAAGCAATGAGCCGCTGGCTCTCCTTATAGATATCACCGGCAAAGCCGGCAATGTCCTCCGGCTCTACCATTCCGTTTTTAATGATCTCCGCCATTCCCACGATCGCGGTAAGAGGGGTCTTCAGCTCGTGAGAGACGTTGGCTGTGAACTCCCGGCGCATCTTCTCCCCCTGCTCCCGCTCGGTCACATCCACCAGCACCAGCACAGCGCCGTCCACCTGCTGTTCCCGGGACACCGGGTCGGCCAGCATCTGGACGCAGCGTCCGCCCCGTTCCAGCCGTCCCTGGCTGCGGCAGCCGGAGAGCACCTGCTCCACGACCCGTCGGAACGCATCGCTTCGATCCAGCACCAGCACGTTGGCCTCTTCCGCGGGAGCAATCGTCCCCAGCAGGCGCAGCGCCCCGGAGTTATAGGACAGGATACGTCCAGTTCGGTCCAGCAGCACGAACCCCTCGGACATGTTCTCCGTCAAAGCCGTAAATTCCCGCTGGCGCTGGCGTAAAAGATCCATCTGCTTGCGGATGGTGTCGTTCTGGCGACGGATGCGGGTGAGCAGCGGGGCCAGCTCGTCATAAATTTCACAGTCTTCCGGGTGCTCCAGGTCCAGACTGAGAATGGGCCGGATCATCCCCTTGGACAACCGGGAGGCCAGCACGGCGGCCAAAATCAGCGTGACCACCAGAATCACCAGCAGAGGCTGCACCATAGCCAGCAGCAGCACTCCAATGGTGTACTGTGCGCTGGCCAGGCGAATTACCGTGTCGTCACTCAGACGGAGGGCCGCATAAAAGGTCTTTTCCGACAGGGTCGCGGAGTAGCGCACCGCGGTCCCCTGCCCTCCCCGCATGGCCGCCTGAATTTCCTCCCGGTCGGCGTGGTTTTCCATCTTGGCCGGATCAGCTATGCTGTCATAGAGCACAGTTCCGTCCTTGTCCACCCAGGTAATCCGGCTGGTGGAGTCCACGCCCTGCAGATAGTCCATCCCCTTGGCTTCCACGCCTGCGGCAACCAGCCGGGCTTGGTTTTCCAGCTCATGAATCAGCTGGTTCCCAAAATATTGATACAGCACGCCCAGAAACAGCGCAACCGACAGCAGGAATACCGAAATTCCCACCGCCATGGAGTTGCGAAATATTTTTGCTGTCATATCCGACTCCTTGTCCCGTTTGATCGATGAATTTTTATAAACAGTGGGAGAAGGGGCGCTTCCGACGCTTTCCCAAACATAATATGACCCGACTCACTCCCCGACAATCTTATACCCAATCCCACGTACGGTCTCAATGCAGCCGCCGGAATCCCCCAGCTTCTGTCGCAGGGTCCGGATATGCACGTCCACCGTGCGGCTGGCTCCGTCGAATTCATAGCCCCAGATGTGATTGAGCAGATGATCCCGGGTAAACACCGTTCCTCTCCGCTCCAGCAGCAGGCACAACAGCTGAAACTCCTTCAGGGTCAAGGTGACCTCCCTGTCCCCATCCCGAACGATGTGACGGCCCGGATCGACAAACAAGCTGCCTACCTGATAGCGCTTCCCCTCGTCCAAACTCTGCCCCGCGTGGCGCAGGGCCGTGCGGATGCGGGCGATCAGCTCCATCATGCCGAACGGCTTTGTCATGTAGTCGTCTGCCCCCTGGTCCAACCCCAGGACCTTGTCGTACTCGGTTCCCTTGGCCGTCAGCATAAGCACGGGCAGCTTCCGGGTATTGGGGGCGGCCCGAAGGCGCTTCAAAATCTGAAGGCCATCCTCCTCCGGCAGCATAATGTCCAACAAAACCAGGTCGGGCTTTTTTTGCTCCAGCGCGCTCCAAAAGTGAGAGGGGCGCTCAAAGCCCTCTGCCTCCATCCCCTGGCTGTTGAGCGTATACACCACCAGCTTGCGGATGCTGGCGTCATCCTCCAGAATGTAGATCACACCCATTCCTCCTTCGGTTCCGCTTGTTCCATCGATTCTCTCACGCCCGTGCCGACCGGCTGGCCTGCTCAGTCTTCCTCGTACTGCCCGGTCACGGCGTATTCCACCCATTGGGCAATGTTGCAGGCGTGGTCGCCGATCCGCTCGTAGTATTTGGCGATCATCAGCATATCCAGACAGACCGAGCCGTTTTCTCCTGCCGAAATCAGGCGGATCAACTCCCCCCGTATCTGAAGGAACAGCGCGTCCACCCGATCGTCCTGGGTGATCACCGAATGGGCCAGGCCCAGGTCTCTCCGCACAAAGGAATCCACGCTGTCGGTCACCATTCCAACGGCCTCCCGGGCCATTTCCTCCATAGGCACCCGCTCTCCCAGGCGGCTTGGCTCGATGTCCCGGGCAATTTCCGCAATATCGGCCGCCTGATCTCCAATTCGCTCCATATCCGAGATCATCCGCATGGCGGCGGACACCGAGCGAAGGTCGCCGGCCACCGGCTGCTGACGCAGCAGCAGCTTCATACAAAGGCCCTCCACGTCCCGCTCCAGGTGGTCGATTTCTTCTTCCAGCTGGCAGGCTCTCTGCCCAAGCTCAGCATCCCGCTCCAGGTAAGCCTTGGTGGCAGCGGAGATGGCCTCCTCGCACAAAGCGCCCATTTTGATCAGCTCGACATTCAGCTGCTCCAGCTGCTCGTTAAAACGATTTCTCATATCAGCCAAACCTCCCTGTGATGTAATCCTCGGTCCGCTTATCCTGCGGCATAGAAAAAATCTGTTCGGTGTCGCCGAACTCCACCAGCTCTCCCAGCAGAAAGAACGCGGCGTTGTCCGAAATGCGGGCGGCCTGCTGCATATTGTGGGTTACCATGAGAATAGTATAATCTTTTTTCAGTTCGATCGCAAGATCCTCAATTTTTGAGGTGGAGATGGGATCCAGGGCCGAGGTGGCCTCGTCCATCAGCAGCACATCCGGCTTGACGGCCAGGGCCCTGGCAATGCATATCCTCTGCTGCTGGCCGCCGGACAGGCCCAAAGCGGACTTTTTCAGCCGATCCTTCACCTCATCCCAGATGGCGGCGCCGCGCAGGGATTCCTCTACAATATCATCCAGTTTTACTTTGCTGCGCATCCCGTGGGTCCTTGGACCGTAGGCCACGTTGTCGTAGATGGACATAGGGAATGGATTGGGTTTCTGGAACACCATACCGATGTGCTTACGCAGATCGGTCACGTCCCGTCCGGGGGCGTAGATCTCCTCGCCCCGATAGGTCAGCGAGCCGGTGATTTTCACCCCGGCAATCAGATCGTTCATCCGGTTCATCGTGCGCAGGAAGGTGGACTTTCCGCAGCCGGAAGGGCCGATTAACGCGGTAATCTCCTTTTCGGGAATGTCGATTTTGACATCCTTCAGCGCATGGTTTTCCCCATAATACAGGTTCAGCTCCCGAGCGGAGAAAATCGTCTCTTTCATTCTTTGTTGGACTCCTTTCCAGCCCGTTCAGGCCTGTCTTTGTTTCAGCTTTCTGCCCACCACTTTGGCAGACAGATTGATGATCAGCGTGAACCCAAGCAAAACCACCGCCGTTCCAAACGCAGGGTCCAGGATGGCCCGCTCCTTGGCAAACACATACAGCGCCACGGTGAGCGTCGCGCCCGAGCTGTGGATAAACTGATCCGCACTGGCGAAAAAGTCGTTCATGGAATTTCCCATGCCCCCGACGTAAAGCAGCACCGCCGATTCGCCCACAATGCGGCCGACGGACAAAATGCAGCCGGTGACAATCCCGTCGATGGAACCAGGCAGCACAATCGTTCGGATCATGTGCCACTTGCCCGACCCCAGTCCCAGCGCACCCTCGCGGTAGCTCCGGGGCACCGTTTTCAGGGATTCCTGCGTGGTTCGGATGATGGTGGGCAGATTCATCATGGCCAGCGTCAAAGAGGCGGCCAGCAACGAGTAGCCCAGTCCCAGCGTTTTGCTGAAGGCCAGATATCCCACCAGAGCGTACAGAATGGAGGGGATGCCGGACAAAGTCTCGGCGGCAAACTCAATGCCTTCCACTACGGGACCATTGGTGGCGTATTCGGTGAGATAGACTGCCGCGCCCACTCCCAGCGGCAGGGCAATCGCCAGCGTGACCACCACCACGTACAGGGTATTTTGAATGGCGGGCAGGATGCCCATCGTGCCTTTCAGCAGCGACTCCTTGGTGGTCAGAAACTCCCAGGACAGATTGGGCACGCCCCGATAAAAAATATAGCCGATGAGAAACAGCAGCAGTGCACAGGTCACGCCGGCACAGATCCACAGCAGGGCCCGCAGGCCGCCGTCGTAAATCCGCCGGTTCCAGGACAGCGCAGAACGGGAGCCGCTTCTGTCTTGTGTCTTTTGATTCGCAGTCTGCGACATTCTTTTGACTCCTTCCACGTCCCGTCACGACCTTCCCCGCTTCAGGACCACATTGAGGATCACATTGATCATCATAATAAACACAAACAGTACCAGGCCGATGGAAAACAGGGCCATTTTCTGCAGACTGCCGTCGGCGGCGTAGGACATCTCGCTGGCCACGGCAGTGGTTAAAAATTTGACGCTGCGGAACAGCGACGGCATATTGGCGGCGTTTCCCGCCACCATCAGAATGGCCATGGCCTCCCCGATGGCTCGGCCCACCCCCAGTACCACGGCGGCGGCAATGCCGCTTTTTGCCGCTGGGACGGTAACTCGGAAATAGGTCTCCATTTCAGTCGCTCCCAAAGCCAGACTGGCCTCCTCATACTCCCTGGGAACTGCCCGGAGTGCGGTCTCAGACACCGAAATAATGGAGGGCAGAATCATAATGGCCAATACAACGATGGCGGCCAGCAGGGTATCCCCGGCGGGAAGGCCGAAAAACTCTCGGATGGCGGGCAGCAGAACCACCATTCCCACCATGCCGTAGACCACCGAGGGGATCCCCGCCAGCAAATCCACCGCCGGACGGACCACAGCGGCCAGCTTGGGTGAGGCCACCTTGGCCAGAAACACCGCCGTTAGAAATCCGATGGGCACGCCGAGAGCAATCGCTCCGGCGGTGCCATACATAGAGGTTAAGATAAACGGCAGGATGCCATATTGGGGATCGGTCTGATTGGTGGAATCCCAGGTGGTTCCAAACAGGAAGTCCACCAACCCCACTTCCCGAATGGCCGGGATGCCGGAGATAACCAAATAGACGGTGATCACCAGAACAAAGGCCACCGCCACAAACCCGCACAGAAAGAACAGCAGATGCATGGCGCGCTCCAGCGGGTTAATTCTTGGTGCATACTTCACAGCCGAACCACCTTTCTTTTGCATTCCCCCACTGCATAAGGGGATGAAAAACGGAACATTGGGGTGATGTGCGCCAAAACACGCGTCCGTTGGCCGCGTGTTTTGGTGGTCTCTTCCTTGCGTCGTTTGATCACTTGGCAGCAGGAGGAACCGCGCCGGCCTGGATGATCAGCTCGGATACGGTGTCACTCATGGCGAAGTCCAGGAACGCCTGGGCCGCAGCGGACAGTTCCGTTCCTTCCTTGGTAATCATGATGAAGGGGCGCTGAATGGCGTAGGTGCCGTCCTGTACGGTGGCCTCGGTACACTCCACACCGTTGACCTTAACCGCCTTGACGGTGTCACCCACAGCGGACAGGGAGGCGTACCCGATGGCG
This sequence comes from Lawsonibacter sp., assembly GCA_050251755.1. Taxonomy (GTDB): domain Bacteria; phylum Bacillota; class Clostridia; order Oscillospirales; family Oscillospiraceae; genus Lawsonibacter. Next base: position 9,556 of record JBFWME010000073.1, read on the forward strand.
TTGGGGTTGGAGGCCACGTTGCCGATGACGTCTCCGGTGGAGGAATACTCGTTCAGATAGTTGCAGCTGTCTACCACACCCACCAGTTCCTCAAAGGCTCCCCGGGTGCCGGACCCAGCCTCACGGCCATAGACCGCAATTTCGGTATCCGCGCCGCCCAGTTGGTTCCAGTTTGTAATCTCTCCGGTGAAGATTTTGGCAATCTGCTCCTTGGTCAGGTCGCTCACCGTGTTCTCCGGGTTGACCACCACGGCCACGCCATCCAGCGCCACAATGTGGGCCTGCGCGCCCTGCGCCGTCTCTTCGTCCTTTAGTTCACGGGATGCAAGGCCAAGATCCGCGGTGCCGTCGATGGCGGAGGTGACACCGGCGCCAGAGCCGGAACCGTTGTAGTTGACGGTAACGCCCTTGTTCTGCTCCTGAAAGGCCTCAATAAAAATCTGCATCACCTTTTCCATGGAAGTGGAGCCATTGGTGTTCACCACGCCGCTCAGCTCCGTCTGGGCCTTCGGAGTAGACTGGGCGGTATCAGTATTGTTGTTTGTGCTGCCGCTGCTTCCGCAGCCGGCCAGCAGTGAGAGGGCCATGGCAATGGACAGGCCCAGGCAAGTCAGTTTTTTCATTTTATATGCTCCTTTTTATTTTTGATTATTATTTGTCCGGATTACGGTTTTCAGTATAAAAACGCAATGTAAAATACAAAACAACTTCGCTGTTAACTCTTTGTAAAATCGAACAAATTGTAAAATAATAAAACAGAGGCTCAAAACACATTCGCATTTTGAACCTCTGTTTTTGGAAAAACTGGTATACAGCCCAGCGTCAGCTCCGCTCTTCCACCGGATCCCGGTCCCGGAACAGCAGAGAGACGCACCACACAGCAGATAGACCCACCAGGGTGTAGACCACCCGGCTGATCATGCTGCCGGACCCGCCGCAGGCAAAGGCGACAAAATCAAATTGAAACAGCCCTACGCTGCCCCAGTTCAAGCCGCCAATGATCAGCAGAGTCAGGGCGATTTTATCCATCACCATGTCAGATTACCTCCTCTGATTCGGATGACGAGGATAGTATGTCTGAAAGATATTTTTTTATGTATGTGTTATTTTATTTTGAATGTCCTCACCGTTCCAGCGACTGCAAGCCGAATCCGTGGGGCAGCAGATCGGACAGGCAGACCGTCTGAAACGCGCCGTCTCTCCGTGCGACCAGAATCCGAAGGTTTGGGGAAAACTCATACAGCATCTGGCGACAGGAGCCACAGGGCCAGCAATAATCCTCGCCCTCGCCGGCAATGGCGATGGCCGTCCAGTCCGTCCGGTGTCCTTCGCTCACCGCTTTTAACAGAGCCGTGCGCTCGGCGCAGATGGTGGAGCCATAGGCGGCATTTTCCACGTTGCAGCCGGTGAACACCGTTCCATCCGCACACAGCAGCGCCGCCCCCACCGCAAATTTGGAATAGGGCACATAGGAAAATTTTCGCATGGCAAAGGCCTGGTTTACCAATTCCCGATCAGTCATCGCACATCCTCCTTTTTAAGGTACATTTCTTTCGTTTAGTATACCCCTTTGGGAAAAAACTTGCAATCTTCTTTCTGTCAGATTATAATAATCCAAGCTGCGTCCCGTGGGGCGCGGGGGACAAATAAGGGAGCTCGCAAACGGGCTGAGAGGAAGCTGTGCGCTTCGACCTGTGACCTGATTTGGGTAATGCCAACGTAGGGAGATCGTGTTATCGGTTGATGCCGTGGGACCGTCTTTCGAACGTGCAAGAC
>JBFWME010000074.1:0-11296 GCA_050251755.1 Lawsonibacter sp.
GCGGTGAGACCATGTTTTTGGACTTTCTTACCCTGCTGCGCAAAAACGGGTTAAAGGTTTCCCTCACCGAGTGGATGTCTCTGATGGAAGCACTGGAGAAGGGGCTGCATGGCTCCAGCTTCACCGGCTTTTACTACCTGTGCCGCTGCCTGCTGGTAAAAAGCGAGGCAGACTTTGACCGCTTCGACCGGGTCTTTTTGGAGTATTTTAAAGATGTGCCCCTCCAGCAGGAGATCTCTCAGGAGCTGATGGATTGGCTGGACCGCCCCAACATTCCTCAGGGCGAATATGACGAACAGCAGGCCGAGCTTAACGAGCTCTTGTCTGATACGGAAATCGAAACTCTGTTTCAGGAGCGGAAACAAGAGCAGCGCGAACAGCACAACTGCGGCAACTACTGGGTCGGCACCCACGGTATGTCTATATTTGGCAATGCAGGGCTGTCCCCAACGGGAATCCGTGTGGGCGGGCAGTCCATGCACAAGCGGGCGTTCCGGGTGGCCGGGGAGCGGAAATTCCGGGACTTCCGGCGGGACAACACGCTGGATACCCGCCAGTTTCAGGTGGCGCTGCGGCGCCTGCGCCAGTTTTCCGGTTTAGTGGACCTCCCCCCCACCGAATTCGATGTGGACAACACCATTCAGGACACCGCCGAACACGGAGGGCAGCTGAAGGTACGGTATCAGCGTCCCCGGGAAAACACCGTCAAAGTGCTCCTTTTGATGGATTCCGGAGGCTCCATGGATTATTACAGCACCCTGTGCTCCGCGCTGTTCCAGGCGGTGAGCAAGTCGGGCCACTTTAAGGACCTGAAGGTGTTCTATTTTCACAATTGCGTCTATACAAAGCTGTACACCGACCCTGTCATCGACCCGAGAAACTCGGTTCCCTCCGACTGGGTGCTTTCCAATTTTTCCAGCGACTGGAAGGTCATTTTTGTGGGGGATGCCCAGATGTCTCCTGACGAGCTGACAGGCAGGTTCTATGGACAAAACATACGGGAGGGTGACCCCCAGTGCGGCATGGACTGGCTCAAACTGCTTCGGGAGCGGTATGCCCACTCCATTTGGCTCAACCCCGACGATGGCCCCATGTGGGGAGAAGAGTGGGCGGAGACCTACGAGGCCATTGCCCGGCTTTTCCCCATGTTTCCCCTCACGGTGGAGGGCCTGGAGGAGGGCATGAAAAAGCTGCTGGCCAGGTGATCGATCCCTCGCACTTTGGTTGCTACGCGTTGTATTGACCTCATGTATGCATGTTCTTACGTTGTTTGTTTTTCCCCAAATAAGCAAAGGCAGCCGGTCACAAATGTGACCGGCTGTCTTTGCTTTCATCGGGGGACCTGAACATTTCCTCTGGCGGCGTTGTCATGTATCATGCCAGCATGGATACAATCTGCCGTTTGGGTCTTGCTCCCAAGGCTTGGTTAACCACCTTGCCATCTTTCATAACCACAAGAGTCGGGATACTCATGACGTTAAATGCGGCGGCAAGCTCGCTCTGCTCATCCACATTCACTTTTCCCACTTTGATAGTCGGGGTTTCATTGGCAATCTCATCAATCACGGGTGAAACCATGCGGCAGGGGCCGCACCAGGTCGCCCAGAAATCCAACAGGACCGGCTTTTCGCTTTCCATAACTTCTTTTTGAAAATTCTCTTTCGTAATTGTGATCACAGACATTGTGATTCCTCCTTCATTCATCATTGTTTATTCCAGCGCCAGTGCCCGCATGGGGCAAAACTTGACGCACTTTCCACAGTGGATACATTTCTCCTGATCCGCCACCGGCGCATGATATCCGCTCTGGGTCAGGGCCCCCACGGGGCAAACCCGAACCGACGGACACGGGTGGTTTTGCGGGCAGAGGGCTTTATGGACCACCAAAACTTTTCCGCTGTTGTCTGCCGCTGTTTCTCTGCGTCCAAATCCGAACGCCATCTGTACCCGACCTCCTTTCTTATTGTGTCTGTATTGTACCCGGATTATTGCTCTCGTTCCGTGACAAACTCACGCTTTTTCCACTTTTTGCGGTACAGATCAGCTGGGTCATGGTGCCCATAGGGCAATAGACACACCAGGAACGCGGCTTAAAGAACGCCATTGTAACAATTCCCAAGACGGTAGAGGTCAGCATCACGCCGTAAAACCCAAAGGCAAACTGTGCGGTCCAGGGATCCGCCGCCGTACTGTGATGTGCCCAATGCCAGGGAAGCCGAAAGGTCCACAGCAGCGTGACCACTTGGCGTAGGCTTTTCGCGCCATCCAAGACCAACCACGTGTTCCAGAGCATCTGACCAAACATCACAAGAAAAAAAATCAAAAATCCGTATCGGAACCACTTGCTGCGCAAAAACTTGGGGGGATCCTTTTTCCGGGACAGTCCGAACCGCCCACCCAGCAGAGAAAAAAGCTGCCCTCTGCCGCAGTAACGATTACAGTACGTTTTCCCCCCTCCGGCAATTGAAAGAATAAGAGGAAGGAAAAAACATAAAAGCCCAATCCATGCGAACAAAATGTTGAAAAATCCAAGTGCCAAATAGATGGAGGAAGCAATCCAAAGATCGTCGTACCAGCGTTTCTTCATCCGTTCACCTCCCGCAGCTTAATCACAGACGCTGGACACTCCCGAACGCACTTTCCGCAGCCGATGCATGCTTCCAAATCCACAACGGCCCATACACCCCGGTCAATCCGGATGGCATCGCGCGGGCAAACCTTTTCGCAGCACCCGCAGGCGACGCACTCATCTTGAAAAACATGCGCTTTCCGTCTTATTTTTTTGTGATTTTGCATCAAAATACCTCCAAATGTATTGTTTCCAGAATATCGGCATTTTGTTTTTCTTACCGTGACATGATCACATATCATCCCAATACCATCTCGCATACCGTCTTTCGGCACCCTCCACAGAAATTGTGGCTTATGGCGTTGAAAACCCACTCTTTGTGACCAAGTTACGGAACATACCCGACGTTCCGGATATACTACACTCAGAAACAAAGAAAACCAAACTACAAAGCAAAGGAGAATGACAATGTCTGTTTTCAGGATTGTAAAAGACGCGCTTACCACCGCAGCTTCCAATCTTCAAGCACTGGTTCTGAACGATGCTTGGTCAAACTGGTTTGTTCCGGACAAAATGCTCTCTCCGGTGGTCGTGCGTCCGCCCCAGAATCGGCCGCAGTCAAGGTCGGTAAGGTAAACGAGACCGAACTCGCCCAAGTCCATCCGGCAGCCGGGTGTCTAAACTATTTCTTATGCCGGTTTTGAACCAGGATAGCAGCGAGATTCAGCAGCCGGCGGGCAAGCAACCCGGCGGCTGCTCCTCTGAGCGTAATTCCAATGCGACACGATTCAGACCGTGTGCTGTCATCGCACTGTTTTCCTTTGCATGTTGTAGATTTATAAAACACAATGTCAGAGACGTGTTGTCTCGATCAAATGGGAGGTTATTATGAAAAAAGTAGTCATTGTAGGCGGTGTTGCCGGCGGCGCGAGCTGTGCCGCCCGGCTCCGCAGGCTGGATGAAGAGGCGCAAATTATTCTTTTGGAACGGGGCGAGTATATCTCGTATGCCAACTGTGGACTGCCTTACCATGTGGGCGATGTGATCAAATCCCGTGATGCTCTGCTGCTGCAGACGCCGCAGGCCATGAAGAAAAAGTATAACGTGGACGTCCGGGTCAAACATGAGGTCACCTCAATTGACCGTACTCAGAAAACCATTACCGTCAAGCCGTTGGACAGCGGCGAGACGTATGAGGAAAGCTACGATACGCTGGTGCTCGCCACCGGCTCCTCCCCCATCCGCCCGCCCATTCCCGGCATCGAGTCTCCCCGCATTCAAACCCTCTGGACCGTGCCGGATACCGACCGCATCCGCATGGCCGTCCGCGAGCAGGGCGTCAAAACGGCGGCAGTCATCGGCGGCGGGTTCATCGGTCTGGAGATGGCGGAGAATCTTCGTCATGCCGGCCTGGAGGTATCTCTCATTGAAGCGCTGGACCAGGTCATGGCGCCTTTGGACTTTGAAATGGCGCAGCTGCTGCATGAAAACATTCTGCAAAACGAGGTGAAGCTGCAGCTCGGGGATGCAGTCAGCTCCTTTGACGACGATGGCAAGGCTGTTACCATTACACTGAAGAGCGGAGCAACCGTGCGCGCGGAACTGGTCATTCTTTCCATCGGCGTTCGTCCCAACAGCATTCTGGCCAAGAACGCCGGCCTGACGCTGAACGCACGGGGCGGCATCCAAGTCGATGACACCCTGAAAACCTCCGACCCGAATATTTACGCCGTTGGCGACGTGATCGAAGTGGAGGACTTTATCTTTAAAGACCGCACCATGATCCCGCTGGCCGGCCCCGCCAACAAGCAGGGACGCATTGCCGCCAATAACATCGCCGGCGCCCAAGAACGGTATGAAGGGACTCAAGGTACCAGTGTGGCGAAGGTATTCGACCTTTCGGCCGCCTCTACCGGTGCCAATGAAAAGACACTTCTCAAGCGGGGGTTGGAAAAGGGCAAGGATTATGAGCGCCTGATTATCACCCAGAACTCTCACGCAGGCTACTATCCCGGCGCAGTGCCCATGACCCTGAAACTACTGTTTTCGCTGGATGGCACACATATTTACGGCGCACAGGTTGTGGGACGCGACGGCGTGGATAAGCAGATCGACACCCTTGCAGCGGCAATCCGGCTGGGCGCCGGTGTAAACGACCTGAAAACACTGGAGCTGGCTTATGCGCCTCCGTATTCCTCCGCAAAGGCTCCGGTCAATATGGCCGGTTTTGTGGCGGAAAATGTCCTTGCGGGCCTGGTCAAATTCTCCGAATGGGACGTGGTGGAGAAAGAGCCGGACGCGGTCCTGCTGGATATCCGGGAGGATGCCGAGCTGATGGCATTCACCCTGCCCCGTGCCGTTCACATTCCCCTGGGAGAATTGCGCGACCATTTGAATGAACTGCCCCGGGACAAAAAGATTGTCACCTTCTGTGCCATCGGTGTGCGCTCCTACAATGCCGCCCGCATTCTGATGCTGCACGGGTTTGAGCACGTCGAACTCTACCCGGCAGGCACACGTTTTTATCAGTCCACCCACCCCACGCCCGACGTTGCGCCGATTGCAGATCATGCCCCGATCTCCGACAGCGGCCACATGGACACCGCGGACCTGCCCAGCGCTTCCATGCGGCTGGACTGCAGCGGGATGCAGTGTCCCGGCCCCATCATGAAGGTGTTTGAAACCATGAAGGGCATGAACGACGGCGACGTGATGGAGGTTTCCGCCTCCGACCCCGGGTTTGCCCGCGACATCAGCGCGTGGTGCCGGCGCACGGGCAACCTGTTAATTTCCAACGAGCGGCGCGGCAGTGATTATGTGGCGTGCGTCAAAAAGAGCAGCAAAGCGCCTACGGTGGTCCGGGACACTCCCGAGGGGAAGTCCATCATCGTGTTCTCCGGCGACCTGGATAAAGTGCTGGCCAGCTTCATCATTGCCAACGGCGCGGCCGCCATGGGACGTCCGGTTACCATGTTCTTTACCTTCTGGGGGCTGACCGCGCTGCGCAAGGAAGAAAAACAGCCGGTGAAAAAGACATTCATGGAGTCCATGTTTGGGGCCATGCTGCCCCGGGGCACCAAAAAGCTGAAGCTTTCCAAGATGAACATGGGCGGCATGGGCACGGCCATGATGAAAAAGATCATGAACGACAAAAACGTGGATTCGCTGGAACTGCTGGTTCAGAAGGCCATGAAGGCCGGTGTAAGAATTGTAGCCTGCACCATGAGCATGGACGTCATGGGCATCAAGCAGGAGGAGCTAATCGACGGCGTAGAGCTGGGCGGTGTCGGCGCCTACCTGGGCCACGCGGAGGAGTCCAACGTGAACCTGTTTATCTGATTTCCCCCTATAAGGACGGTAAGTCCGGAGGAATTTCCTCCGGACTTACCTCTTTTTTGTACGGCGATGCCGCAGCCTTCCATCAAAGCCTTTTGGGAATGAACGGTTCCCACGCGCCAAGCAGCTTCGCAACCCTGCATCTATACCACGCCGCACTTCCGGATTCGGCCGGCCGGACCTGATTCGGAACGCTGCACAACGACGCCCTGCCGCGCATCAAACGCGGCAGGGCGTTTTATTTTTTGGCGGATTTGTCCGGATGTCGGCATTCCGTTTTCAATCGTCTGTGTGTGTCTGCGCCGATTCTACCGAAATACCGTTTGCTTCAGCTCCGTATTCTCATTCCGATTCACCGTTGTCCGGGTGTTTTTCCTGATGAATTTTGCTTAAATACCGATAGACGCTGGCCTGGGAGCAGGAGAGTCGATTGGCTACCATTGGGATGGCCCCTTTGAGCATAAAAACGCCTTTTTTGTCCAGAAGCTGGATGATTTCCAGCTTTTCGGCCTGGGTTAGCCGGTCGGTTGGAATATTGGCATTACTGGTGACGGCCAAAAAAGCGTCCTCTGTTGCAGCGGAGATGTTGTTGTAAAACGTCTCCTGCTCCACACTCTCCGTGGCGCTGATCGCAATGTTTTTGGCTGCATACTCGTCCGGATGGCACAGAGAAAATACTTTTTCGGACAGGTCACGATACCGGCTGTCGTCAAAATTGATGCAAAGCAGCCCAATCAGAGCGCCCCGCTCGTCTTTCAGGAATAAGGTTGAACAGCGCAAAACCTTCCCATTGGCGGCAAGCCCGCGGTAATTCAGCTTCCAATCCTGGATCAGATACGCCTTTTCCGCAATCAGCTGCATGGCCACATTGGTTAACGGCGCGCCGATGCTGCGCCCGCTGACATGACCGTTCGTAATTGCCACGATCGAGGGCTGCTTGCAGGACAAATCATGCAGTGCAATTTCATAATCAGGCCCAAGAATACGGCCCAGGAACTCAACCAGTAGCGCATAGCGCCGGATCACATCGGCGGTCACAAAAACCGCTCCTTTCTTATGCGTAATAGTTTTATAAAAATATATCATTAGTTTCGACTCAAATCAATAATTTTTTCTCAAAATTATTTTTTATCGTCGGTAAGAATACACAAGCATTGAAAAGCAGATGTCACTTTGCACAATAATTGATCTGACATTTCATAATTTTTGTAAAAATATTGCGAATGTAGTTGACAAAATTTTATTATAGTGATAATATTTTATTGCGTTGAAGGAGGTGAAGCAAGTGAAACAGGAAATCCATACGGAAAAGGCCCCAGCCGCAATCGGCCCCTATTCCCAGGGGATCAAGGCCGGAGGCATGGTCATTACATCCGGCCAGCTTCCCATCAATCCCGCAACCGGCGCGTTTCCGGAGGGCGTAGAAGCCCAGACCCGCCAGTCCCTGGAAAACTGCAAAAGCGTTCTCGCCGCCGCTGGAATGACCATGGATGAGGTGATTAAAACCACCGTGTTTCTCAGTGACATGAACAACTTCGCAGCCATGAACGGCATATATGCTACGTTCTTTCAAGGCATCTGCCCGGCACGCAGTGCAGTGGAAGTCGCAAGGCTGCCCAAAGATGCGCTGGTTGAAATCGAGTGCATTGCCGTGGAATAATCCGAGTTCCAATTATCTTTCTGGGGAACTGTGCCCCACGTCCGTGTTCAGAAAGATACTGTCCGCCAGTCGCCAAGGCCGGAAGAAAAGACCGGCCCCCGATGACCGGGGTATCCTCTAATAATAACGGCGCACTGCGCCAAAAATGGAGGTAACTAATATGAAATACCCGTTGAACGTTGAAACTCCCAGGTCCTTCTCTTATGTAAAGCGCAACATCCCCGAGGTTACTCTTGAACAGCGCGAACGCGCGCTAAAGTCCACCCATTATAATGAATTTGCTTTCCCTGCCGGTATGCTGACGGTGGATATGCTCTCCGACTCCGGCACCACCGCCATGACCGACGTCCAGTGGAGCGCTATGTTCCTGGGTGACGAGTCTTACGGCCGCAACAAGGGTTACTATGTGCTGCTGGACACCTTCCGCGACATCTTTGAACGCGGCGGCGAGAAGAACTGGAAGAAGATCATCGACCTGGTCCGCACCGACTGCACCGATATTGACAAGATGATGGACGAGATGTACCTGTGCGAGTACGAAGGCGGCCTGTTCAACGGCGGCGCCGCTCAGATGGAGCGTCCAAACTCCTTTATTATTCAGCAGGGCCGCGCAGCGGAGTCTGTTCTGATGGAGATCGTCAAGAAGATCCTGAACCAGCGGCATCCCGGCAAGAAGTTCACCATTCCCTCCAACGGCCACTTCGACACCACCGAGGGTAATATCAAGCAGATGGGCTCTATCCCCCGCAACCTGTATAACAAGGAACTGCTGTTTGAAGTACCCGAGGGCGGCAAGTACGAGAAGAACCCGTTCAAAGGCAACATGGATATCAAGAAGCTGGAGCAGTTGATTCAGGCCTGCGGTCCCGAGAACGTGCCCCTGATCTTCACCTGCATCACAAACAACCCCGTATGCGGCCAGGCTGTTTCCATGGCCAACCTGCGCCAGGTCAGCGCCATCGCTCACAAGTACAACATCCCCTACATCTTCGACGCCGCTCGTTGGGCCGAGAATGCCTACTTTATCAAAATCAATGAGGACGGCTATGCCGACAAGTCCATCGCCGAGATTGCCACCGAGATGTTCCAGTACTGCGACGGGTTCACCATGTCCGCCAAGAAAGACGGCCACGCCAACATGGGCGGCATGCTGGCCTTCCGTGACAAGGGCCTGTTCTGGAAGAACTTCTCCGACTTCAACGAGGACGGCACCATCAAGACCGACGTGGGCGTTCTGTTGAAGGTGAAGCAGATCTCTTGCTACGGAAACGACTCCTACGGCGGTATGTCCGGCCGTGACATCATGGCTCTGGCTGCCGGTCTGTATGAGAGCTGCAACGTCAACTACTTAAAGGAGCGCGTCGACCAGTGCAACTATCTGGCCGAGGGCTTCTACAAGGCCGGTGTCAAGGGCGTGGTTCTGCCCGCAGGCGGCCACGGCGTATACATTAACATGGACGCGTTCTTCGACGGCAAGCGCGGCCACGAAAGCTTTGCCGGCGAGGGATTCAGCCTGGAGCTGATCCGCCGCTACGGCATCCGTGTCTCCGAGCTGGGCGACTACTCCATGGAGTATGACCTGAAGACTCCCGAGCAGCAGGCCGAAGTCTGCAACGTGGTGCGTTTCGCCATCAACCGCAGCCAGCTGAGCAAGGAGCATCTGGACTATGTCATCGCTGCCGTCAAGGCTCTGTATGAAGATCGCGAGAACATTCCTAACATGAAAATCACGTGGGGGCACAACCTGCCCATGCGGCACTTCCACGCCTTCCTGGAGCCCTATGCACCTACCCCCGACCAGAAGTAATGATCCTGATAAAATTACGATATACTAAGACTGTCTTGGAATCATAAATTTGTACGAGCGGCCTTTCCGGAAAGGCCGGAAGGGCCGCTCGTCGATTTTCAGAGGGGTGGGACCGATTCCCGCGCCTCTGCACATCGCCGCAAATTAGGGAAAATTGTGTGATTAAATGGAGGAAAAATTGTATGTCAACAGAAAACGCCTCTCTTGAATCCCGCGACGGTTTTCGTTCCAAGTGGGGATTCATCCTGGCCTGCATCGGTTCCGCAGTCGGCATGGGCAACATCTGGCGCTTCCCCATTCTGGTCTCCGCATGGGGCGGTATGACGTTCCTGATCCCCTACTTTCTTTTCGTCATTCTGATCGGTTCCACCGGCATCATTGAGGAGATGGCCCTGGGCCGCGCCGCTTCCGCCGGACCCGTGGGTGCCTTCGGCAAGTGCACCGAGCTGCGCACCGGAAACCGGAAGATCGGCGAGACCATCGGCATCATCCCGATCCTTGGTTCTCTGGCCCTGGCCATCGGCTATACCTGTGTTATGGGCTGGATCTTTAAGTACACCTTCCTGTCCTTAAGCGGCGGTCTGTACGCCATGGGCCAGGATATGAACGTCATTGGTGGCACGTTCGGCGCAACTGCCAGCGCCGGAGGCGCAAACCTGTGGATTGTAGTTGCCATTGTTGTCAGCTTTGCAATTATGTCTATGGGAGTTGCCGGCGGCATCGAGAAGGCCAACAAGATTATGATGCCTGTGTTGTTCGGGTTGTTCATCTGCCTGGCAATCTATATTGCCACTCTGCCCGGCGCCTCCAACGGCTATCACTACATCTTCACCGTCAATCCAGAGGGTCTGGCAAATCCCAAGCTGTGGATCTTCGCCTTCGGCCAGGCATTCTTCTCCCTGTCCATTGCCGGCAACGGCACGGTGATCTATGGCTCTTATCTCAGCAAGTCCGAGGAACTTCCCAGTTCCGCCCGCAACGTGGCACTCTTTGACACCATGGCCGCCCTGCTGGCCGCCTTCGTGATTATCCCCGCCATGGCAGCCGGCTCTGCAGAGCTGTCTTCCGGCGGCCCCGGCCTGATGTTTATCTATCTGGTCAACGTGTTCAACGGCATGCCCGGCGGCCGGATCGTGGGCATGATCTTCTACATCTGCGTGTTGTTTGCTGGCATCAGCTCCATCATCAACCTGTACGAGGCTCCCGTAGCCTTCCTGCAGGAGAAGTTCCGGATGAAGCGTGTTGCTGCAGTTGCAGCCATCCATGTGTTGGGCTGCATCGTCGCAATCTTCATTCAAGCCATCGTTTCCCAGTGGATGGACGTGGTTTCCATCTACATCTGCCCCCTGGGCGCCCTGCTGGCCGGCATTATGTTCCTGTGGGTTGCCGGAAAGAAGTTCGCCCTGGACAGCATCAACGAAGGAAGCAAAAAGCCAATCGGAAACTGGTACTATCCTCTGGCTAAGTACGTCTACTGCTTCTGTGCTCTGGTCGCGCTGATCGCCGGCGCTTACTACGGCGGCATCGGCTAAATCAAAAACAAAGCCGGATAAACCCGGCTCAACAAATCACCCCTCGTGTGCAAGAGGCTCTTGCATCCGAGGGGTGATTGCGCGACGCAACGGGCGGCCCGGATTATAATCCGGGCCGCCCGTCTTCAATCATTGCCTTCTTTGGACCTCTATTTCTCCAGCAGGCTATAAAGTACCTGCACCATCTGGGCGCGGGTCGTGGTGGCCGTCGGGCTAAGCTGCCCGTTGTTGCCGCTAACCGCGCCGATCTTCACCAGATAAGCCATTGCCTCCCGGGCGTAGGAAGCGATGCTTCCGCTGTCTGTAAAGTCGGCGATGGTTTTGCCGGAATCGCCCCCGGGCAGTCGATCCATCACGTCCAGCGCGTGATACAGCAGAGTAAACATCTCCTG
>JBFWME010000075.1:0-11268 GCA_050251755.1 Lawsonibacter sp.
AGCTTCATATACTCCGACACAGTTTCCGCAGGCTGGGTTGCACCTGAAAAAAGGGCACGAAAAAGCCCGGAAACCGTGCGGTTTCCGGGCTTTTCGGTGCAATATTTTTTTTGCTTGCACAATGTGGTTGCGGGGGTTGGACTTGAACCAACGACCTCCGGGTTATGAGCCCGACGAGCTACCAACTGCTCTACCCCGCGATATGGTGCCGGAGACCGGGGTCGAACCGGCACGGGATTGCTCCCACGGGATTTTAAGTCCCGGGCGTCTGCCAATTCCGCCACTCCGGCATAGGAGATGGCCCCAGCCTACTTTTTGAAGGCTTAAGTAGTCTACCATAGTTTTAAAACTATGTCAAGGATAAAAAAAGTCTTTTTTTCCCGAATATTTCCCTGGGGTCAACATACAAAAAACGGCACATATTCCGGACTGTCTGTCATATACTGATACGTAAATCGGCTTTCATAAGCTTTGGATGCCATAGTGCACAGGAGGAATTACCATGGACGAGCATAAAACCCCTATTTTGAACCTGCCTCAGGTTCCCCAACCCAGAGACGATTTGGATGACCTGATTTTTCGGGAAGAAGGCTGGCTGGCCAGCGACCGCTAAAAGGGCCGTCTCCTTTTGGGGCGGCTCTTTTTGTTTCTGTTCGGGCGGTGGGTAGGTTTTTCTTTACTTTTACTCGCATGTCAGATATAATAATTGGGCCTAAAATATCGATTTCCCCGGAGTTTCCGGGAGTTTACAAGAGAGAGTGAGGACCCTATGCTCCAATTCGACGAGTATAAAGTGAAGCTGAACAACTTGGCCCCCACCCTGGAGGAGTTGGCCCAGGCGCTGGGACTGGAAGGGGTGGAGCGGGAACTGGATATGCTCCAGGCCGAGTCTGCCGCTGATGGCTTTTGGGATAATTTGGCCAAGGCCCAGAAGGTACAACAGCGCATCAAGAACCTTCAGGACAAGGTGGAAGGCCAGAAGAAACGTCAGAGACAGTGGGATGACCTGATGGCTCTGTGTGAGATGGGAAACGAGTTTGAGGATGCGTCTCTGATTCCGGAATTGGAGGAAGGCTATGAAAAGCTGGAGGCCGATATGGAAATCGCGCGTCTTCAGACTCTGCTGACCGGAGATTACGACCGATCCAATGTGATCTTGACCATCCATCCCGGCGCGGGAGGTACAGAGGCCCAGGATTGGGCCCAGATGCTTTACCGGATGTACACCCGCTGGACGGAGCGCCATGGCTTCACGTACCAGATTATGGATTACCAGGAGGGAGACGAGGCGGGCATCAAGTCCGCCACGATCATGATCGAGGGAGAAAACGCCTATGGCTATCTCCGGGGAGAGCACGGCGTTCACCGGTTGGTCCGGGTGTCACCCTTCGATGCCAACGCCCGGCGGCAGACCTCCTTTGCCTCGGTGGAAGTCATGCCGGACCTGCCGGAGGATGTGGAGGTTGAGATCCGCCCGGAAGATATTGAAATGCAGGTCTACCGGGCCAGCGGCGCCGGTGGTCAGCACATCAACAAGACATCTTCCGCCGTTCGTCTAATTCACAAACCCACCGGTGTTGTGGTGGCTTCTCAGCAGGAACGCAGCCAGTTCCAGAACAAGGATAACTGTATGAAGATGCTGCGGGCCAAGCTGGTGGAGCTGCAGATGCAGGAGAAAGCGGAGAAAATTTCCGATCTGAAGGGTGTCCAGCTGAAGATTGAGTGGGGCAGCCAGATTCGTTCCTACGTATTTATGCCCTACCAGATGGTGAAAGACAACCGCACGGCCTATGAGACCAGCAATATTAGCGGCGTGATGGACGGGGACCTGGATGGGTTTATCAACGCCTACCTTACCGCCGAAGCCACGGGCAACTGGGCTACAAAATAAGATATGCTGAAAACCGCCTTGCCGCGACCTGCGGTGGGGCGGTTTTTCAGTCAAGATGATTGCTGAAAACAGAAAGCCCTGTTATACTGGAATCAGCACATGATTTGATCCATTTATTTTGGATAGAGGAGGAATCGCGATGCAGTATGAAATTAAGGGTGAGCCGACCCCGGTCGTCATCTGCCGGCTGAACGCTGGAGAGTCCATGATCACAGAGAAGGGCTCGATGGTATGGATGAGTCCCAACATGGAGATGCAGACCTCGGCGGGCGGGATTGGCAAGGCGTTTGGCCGGATGTTCTCCGGTGAATCCATGTTCCAAAACATTTATACGGCCAAAGGTGGGCCGGGAATGATCGCCTTTGCCTCCAGCTTCCCCGGCGCCATTCGAGCGGTGGAAATTACCCCGGACAAACCCATTGTGGCGCAGAAGTCGGCCTTTCTGGCCGCCGAGCAGGGGGTGGAGCTGTCCGTGTTCTTCCAGAAAAAGCTGGGGGCCGGCTTTTTTGGCGGCGAGGGCTTTATCATGCAGAAAATCTCCGGACGAGGCATGGCTTTTTTGGAAATTGACGGCTATGGGGTGGAGTACGACCTGCACCCGGGAGAGCAGATGATCGTGGATACGGGGAATCTGGCGGTTATGGACGCAACCTGCTCCATTGACATCCAGTCGGTGAAGGGGGTCAAAAACGTTTTGTTCGGCGGCGAGGGCCTGTTCAACACCGTTGTTACAGGGCCGGGGCACATTGTTTTTCAGACCATGCCCATCAGTACCTTTGCCGGAGCCATTGCTGCCGTGCTGCCATCCAAGAGCTAAAAGGAGGCTGCAAGTAAGGGATTGGGAAGATGTATGACTTAATCGGATATATATTACAGTTGTTCAGTGCTCTTTTCATTTCTTTTGTGGTTATTCAAAAGTATAGACAAGAAAAACGATTGAAATGCCGGACGGTTTTTGGTGCGATTGTAGGATTGATTTTGATCTGTTATAGCATACACGACACCGTGATCGATCAAGAAGTGAAGCGATATGATTTTTTGTGGTCAGCCGATTCGGTCGTGCTGCACTCTGACAGCAAAGAGGATGAATATGATTGTACCAAGATTTTTGCGGATACACATGGGGTTTTACTTGCACCCGGACATGATCACATAAGCGCATCGGAACAGGTTCAGAAAGTCGGGACGCTGATCTTTCGGTTAAATACAAAACAGGTAACTGTAAATGTGGTTCGCTTTGTAGATCCGCCTGGTGACCTGACGCGAGTTAACCGCATCGGGGATGGATATTATGCGTTTCTTGGTGACGAATTTTTTACTAAAACGTTTAAATACGATTTCCGACCGCCTTTTGCATCAAAGATCGTTCCGTACTTGAGCTAGCGGCGCATAGATACGGAACGCCGGGATGCATTCAACCCTATCGGTCATGAAAGAAGGACGCCCAACGGGCGTCCTTCTTTCTGTTTATTAGTCCAAATGTTTAAATTCCCAAAATTCGAGTGGCGATGCCGAAGTAAATCAGAAGGGACAGGGCGTCCACCACCGTACTGATAAAGGGAGCGGCCATCACGGCTGGGTCAATCCCCACCTTTTCCGCCGCCATAGGCAGGGTGCATCCCACGACCTTGGCACAGATGACGGTGCACACCAGAGTGAGGCAGACCACCAGAGCCACCACGGGTGTGACCTGGGTGTTGTGCAGCAGCCAGCGGTCCACCACCAGCATTTTCACAAAATTGGCGCCGCCCAGACACAAACCGCACAAAACGGCCACTCGGATTTCCTTCCAGACCACCAACAACATGTCGGGAAACTCAACCTCACCCAAAGAAAGAGCGCGGATGACGGCGACCGAGGACTGAGACCCGGAATTTCCGCCGGTTCCGGACAGCATCGGAATAAACGAGGTGAGGACGACACAGGCGGCCAGTGCGGTCTCAAAGTGGGTGATGATAATGCCGGTGAAGGTGGCAGACAGCATCAGCATCAACAGCCACGGAATGCGGGATTTCCATGTTTCGAAAACCCCCGTTTTCAAATAAGGCTTATCAGATGGCAGAATGGCGGCCATTTTCTCAAAGTCTTCGGTGGCCTCCTCTTCCATGACGTCCATGGCATCGTCAAAGGTGATGATGCCCACCAGCCGGTCCTCGCCGTCTACGACGGGCAGGGCGGATAGGTCGTACTTGGAGAACATCTGGGCCACGTCCTCTTTGTCCTCGTGGGTCTTGACGGACAGAACGTTGGTCTCCATAATATCGCGAATGTGGGTGTCGTAGGGGGAGAGAAGCAGGGTTTTTACCGTGACCACGCCGAGCAGCACCCGATTTTTGGTGACGTAACAGGTGTACACGGTTTCCTTGTCCAAGCCGACTTTCCGGATCCGGGCGAAGGATTCGGCCACGGTTGCATCCGGGTGAAGATACACAAACTCCGTGGTCATAATAGAGCCGGCGGAATCCCTGGGATAATTCAAAAGCTGGTTGATCTGGCTGCGGGTGGAGGTGTCGGTGTTATGCAAAATGCGGGACACCACGTTGGCTGGCATATCCTCGATGATATCCACCGTGTCGTCCAGATACAACTCGTCCAACACTTCACGCAGTTCCTTGTCGCTCAAAGCGCCGATGAGATTTTCCTGGTCCTCACTGTCCTCCAGGTGAGTAAAGACTTCTGCCGCCATGTCTTTGGGCAGCAGGCGAAAGATCACGGCCTGCTGCTCTGGTTCCACCTCGTCCAGAAACTCGGCGATATCCACCTCGTTCATCTCGGACAGCAGGTCTTTTAACTGCCGGAACTGCTTCTTGGCGACAAGGTCCAGCAGCAGTTCCAGATCATAATTTTCGTGCATGCGTTCTCTCCCCTCTCAAAACTTTGTTGTGATGAAAGCGGAACACAAAAAGCCACAGGAGACAACAGGCATTTTGAAGACACCAAAACAGGACAAACCCCTGGGGTTTGTCTTCTTCAAACTGCACCGTGTCAGCCTGTGGCTGCACACAAACGAGGGGGCAATCGCACACGTTCGTCGAATCAGCTCCGGCAGCAGGACTGGGATCCGATCCATATCCGATCCTGACCTGCTGCCCATCGTTTGTGGCAGCAACCGTCCGTGTCCCGATGACAACTTCGATCGTCCACGCTGGATCCCACTTCCTTTCTTTCTTGGATTACCAGGAAATTCTGCCCAAAGAACCGATGCCGTATTCTTACAAAAACATGGTTCATCAGAATGCGTACGGGATTAATCCGCAACCATTGAACGCCAAGGATTTGGAGGTAAACCGGCTTACAGGGTTTGAGACAAAGCCTTACGCGTACGCATTGCAACAATGACCGGATCACCGCGCGAATCAACCGTAAAGCGGTGAGCCAACAGAATGATTATACTATTTTATCGACTGGATTTGCAAGTCATGTGGGGAAATTTTTCGGAAAAATGAAACAGACCCGGAACAGTGAATTCAGATCTAATCCCAGTGAAGCCCTTCCAGCGCTAACAGGCGGCGCTTCAAATCCAGCCCACCGCCGTACCCCACGAGAGAGCCGTCTGCCCCCACGACCCGGTGGCAGGGGATGAAGATGGGAATGGGATTGCGGTTGTTGGCCATGCCAACGGCCCGGAAGCCGCGGGGGCAGTCCGCAGCCAGAGCAACGTCCCGGTAAGAGCGGGTTTGCCCATAAGGAATCTCCCGCAAAACGGCCCACACCCGCTGCTGGAAGGGCGTGCCCTGCGGGTCCAACGGCAGGTCGAAGTGCGTTCTTGTTCCAGCCAGGTATTCCAGCAGCTGCTCCCGACCGCGGGACAGAAGAGGCGTTTGCTGGGAAGCGAGGCGAGGCATAGGGACACCGGGCAGATACAGTCGGGTGATGGCCCCATCTTGGCCGACCAGAGCCATCTGCCCCAGATTCGTATCAAAAAGAAAAAAATCCATACGGCCTCCTTACTGGATCGTCACTTGGGCGGATGCACCAATGATGTTTACGTAAGTAGTGCCAACGCCAAATTTCAGAGCCTGACCGTCGGCAGCGGTATAGGTAAACGGGCTTGCGTTGTTTTGCTTGGACCAGGTGATGTCCTGGACGGTGCCGCCGCAGAAAAATTGACCCGTTCCGGTGCCGGTGGTGCGGACGGAGAGACGGCCTTTTTCGTCGCCCTTGATGAGAGAAATATCGGTGTTCAGCACCAGTACATTTTTCACGGCTACCTGCTCTCCGGAGTCGCCATCCACATAGGGGGCGCCATACTCCTCGATGTTGTACAGGCCGGTGGCGGCATCGTAGGTAAACACACCGGTTTTATAATTTGAGAATTTGACGGTGACGGAGTCGGCTCGCTGGCTCGAGACAGTCTCGCCGTCGGACAAAAAGGACATGGGGTAGGAGTAGTCCGAGGCATGTTCCAGGGTGACTCGCTTGTAGGTGGGCAAAAGCTCTTGAATGGTGTCTCCGGAGGTGAGGACGGAATGCTCCAGCCCGGCGTTCTTTTTTCGTTCGGCATCCCGCCAAAACAGAGTGCCCTCGTAGGGGCCGTTGACACAGTCCAGAGCAGTGACGCCCCAGTTTTTGATTGCGGAATAGGCCTGGGGGCTGCCGCCGGCGTGGAGAAAGATCGCGTCGTGGCCGTAGGCGATGGAGACATAGTAGTCCCGGGCGGAGCGGACGGAACCGATGTTCCCCACGCCGTCTACACTTTGAAACACAGCAAGCATCCGGGTAATGCCGCCCTCGGCTGGGATTTCGTAAATAATATCGGCCTGGGATACCCCCAATTGGGGCAGGGCCTTCTTCAAATTGTTGAGCATGATGGCAATGGGGCGGCTGCGGCCGATGTCGGTTTCACAGCCCACGCCGGTTAGGGGATTGACGTAGGGGAGAGTCGGCTCCGGCTCTGGTTCTGGATCCGCCGGGGCAAGAACGGAGATGCTGGGTTCGTCCGGCATAGAGGAACTGGCATCGGACGACGAAGTGGTGTCCCCCGGTCCGCCGCAGGCGCACAGTGCCGCAGCAAGCAGAAAGAGGGGAACTCGTTGAATCAGAGGCTTGATCTTCATGGCGGACCCTCCCAAAATCGACATTTTATATAGCCATAATACCGTTTTTATCCCTCCCCTGTCAACCGGGGTGAGGAAAAATATGGGGCGCATGGAAGAGCGGAAGAGAAAAAGAGAAATGTTCAGAAAAATACGGATTTTTTTCGCATTCCATTTCCAAACGCTTGTATTGCAAAGAGAAAAATGTTAAACTATATGAAGTTAAAAACCCTTTGGGGCGTTTTTATGCATGGAACGAGCTGGACCATTTTGTACTTTGTACGATGTAAGGAGACGTGTGGATATGGCGCTGAACAATTTTGATCCCATTGTGAAAAAAGCCAAGCAATTGGATAAGCCAAAGCGGGTGGTGATTGCCGGAGCGGATGCGGAGAATATCCTGCTGGGTGCGTTTGAAGCCCAGGAGGCCGGTTTTGTCTCCCCCATTCTGGTGGGAGAGCGGGAGAAAATTGAGCCCATGCTGGAGCGGCTTGGACTGAAGGAAAAGCCCTATCGCCTGGTTGCCACTCAGGCCGGGGACAACGTAACCCAGACGGCTGTAGACCTGATCAACCGTGGAGAGGGCGACATGCTGATGCGGGGCAATACCCAAACCCGGGAGTTTTTGGTGCCGCTTCTGGACAGGGGAAACGGGCTGCGTACGGAAAAGCTGCTGACCCACATTGATCTGGTCTGTATGCCGGAATATCCCAGGATCATCGCCATCGGAGACGTCACGGTGACCATTGAACCGAGCCTACAGCAGAAAAAAATGATCATCTGCGACATGGTGGAGATGCTGGAATCAGTGGGCTATGAAAAGCCAAACATCGCCCTGCTGTCTATGGTAGAGAAAGTCAGCTTTCATATGAAGGACACGGTGGAGGCTCAGGAACTGGTAAAGGAACACCATCAGAAGCCGATTGCCAACTGCGAACTGGTGGGGCCCATTTCCTACGACCTGATTTTGTCCAAAGAAGCCGCGCGTCTTAAGGGCTATGACTGTCCCCTGTGCGGCGAGTTTGACGGCATCATTGTGCCCAGCCTGCTGGCCGGCAATCTGATTGTAAAATGCTGGCAGATGCATGCCCACGCAAAGACCTGCGGTGTGGTGATTGGAGCCAAGGTTCCGGTGGCGCTTACTTCCCGCAGCGACGATAAGGAAGTGGCCTTCCACTCTCTGGCGTTTTGCGCCGCCTTGTCACAGAATTCTTAAAACAAAAATGAAGCAAAACAACCCGACGGTTTCTTGCCAAGAAACCATCGGGTTTTCCCATGCGGACGTGGGCGATTCCATAGTTGACAAAGCGGGCGTATTATGATACGTTTGCAGGGAGAATTCGTCAAAACTTTAACAAAGGGAAAATTAGACGATTGGGAAAGAGCGGAGACTAAAAACAAGGGGGGAGTTGTCAGAAATAACGCAGAGGCGCTGCTGCGCTACGCAGCAGGGCCGGAATTGGATACCAAAAAACTTTTGAGGGGGAGTTTTTTTGAGTCGATTATCCATTGAAACACCGGGGCGTGCCCAAACAGTTCTGGGTGGGCTATATCGGGACATGGGGCGGCGAATCAGCGCAAGCCAGCCGGGTCTGTGTCCAGTTGACATGTCCCTGAATTTCCTGCGTCTTTGCCACGCACAGACCTGCGGCAAGTGCGTGCCTTGCCGTGTGGGGCTGAGCCAGCTGGCAGTCTTGATTGAACGGGTACTGGACCGTACCGCCACGCTGGAGACCATTGATCTGATTGAAAGCACCGCTCAGGTCATCGTCGACTCCGCGGATTGTGCCATTGGCTTTGAGGCGGCCAACATGGTACTCAGAGGGGTGCGCGGATTTCGGGAGGACTATGAGGAGCACGTCTGCCATGGGCGCTGCATCTGCGGGCTGAGCCATCCGGTGCCCTGCGTCTCCACCTGCCCTGCCCACGTGGATGTGCCGGGCTACGTGGCCCTGATTCGGGAGGGGCGCTACGAAGAAGCGGTGCGGTTAATACGAAAGGACAATCCGTTCCCGTCTACCTGTGCTTATGTGTGCGAACACCCCTGCGAGACCCAGTGCCGCCGGCGGATGGTGGACGATGGGGTGAACATCTGCGGTTTGAAGCGGTTTGCGGTGGACCACTCGAAACCAATGGAGGCGCCTCAGTTGGAGCCTGTCACCGGGAAAACAGTTGCGGTCATCGGCGGGGGGCCTGGGGGACTTACCGCCGCGTACTACCTGTCACTCATGGGCCACAAGGTGACGGTATACGAGCAGCGGCCCAAGCTGGGCGGTATGCTGCGCTATGGGATTCCCGACTACCGCCTCCCCCAGGAAGTGCTGGATCGGGATATTGAACACATTCTGTCTGCCGGAGTCAAGGTCCATACCGGAGTTTCCATTGGAAAGGACCTGCCCATGGAGGACATTCAGAAAAGCTTTGACGCGGTCTATATTGCCATCGGGGCCCACACAGACAAGAAACTTGGTCTGGAGGGGGAAGATGCGGAAAACGTGATCAGCGCCATGGCGCTCCTACGTGGAATCGGAGAGGAGGATATCCCCGATTTTACAGGGAAACGGGTTTGCGTCATCGGCGGAGGAAACGTGTCCATGGACGCGACCCGAACCTCTCTGCGGCTGGGGGCGGAGCATGTTACCTGCGTCTACCGCCGCCGGGTGGAAGATATGACCGCTCTGGCCGAGGAAATTGAGGAAGCCATGACGGAGGGCTGCCAGATCCTGCCGCTCCAGGCTCCGGCCCGTATCGAAGTGGATGAAACGGGGAAAGTGGCCGCGCTGTGGACCCAGCCCCAAATCGTCGGATCGTATGGGAAGGACGGGAGACCCAGACCGGTGGATGCCCAGACGCCTCAATTCCGCATTCCCTGCGACTATGTGATTGTAGCCATTGGCCAGGCCATTGAAGCACAGCCCTTCGAGTCCATTGGCGTTTCTACTTACCGGGGAGCCATCCAGGCCGACCTGACCAGTGCCGTCCCCGGCGTGCACAACGTGTTTGCCGGCGGCGATGCGGTGTCCGGTCCCGCCACTGTGATTCGGGCTGTGGCGGCCGGAAAGGTGGCGGCTGCCAACATCGACGGATATTTGGGTTATAATCATAAAATCCGCTGCGACGTGGATATCCCGCCCGCCCACCTGACTAACACGCCCCCCTGTGGCCGGGTGAATTTGAAAGATCGCCACCTTTCCGATTACAGCGGAGACTTTACTCTGCTGAAGGAGGGAATGAGTCTGGAGGAGGCATCGCAGGAGGCCAGCCGCTGCCTGCGCTGCGACCACTTTGGCTACGGCATCTTTAAGGGAGGGAGGAACACGGAATGGTAACGTTAACCATCGACGGCCAGACCGTCCAGGTGCCCCAGGGCACCACAATTTTGGAGGCCGCCCGGACTGCCCACATCCGCATCCCCCACCTGTGCTATCTGAAGGGCATCAACGAGATTGCCGCCTGCCGCGTGTGCTGCGTGGAGGTGGAGGGGGAACAGGCCATGGTGACCGCCTGCAACAATCCGGCTATGGAGGGCATGGTGGTTCACACCAATTCTCCCCGTGCCCGGACGACCCGGCGGATCAACGTGGAGCTGATTTTGTCTCAGCACGACTGTGTGTGCGCCACCTGCGTGCGCAGCGGGAACTGCCAGCTGCAAACTATCGCCAACGATCTGGGCATTCTGGAGGTGCCCTACGAGACCCAGCTTCCCCGGGGACTGAGGGGGGCCTGGACCACCACCTTCCCTCTGTACCACGACTCCAACAAATGTATCAAGTGTATGCGCTGCATCCAGATCTGCGACAAGGTCCAGTCCCTGAATATCTGGGACGTGGCCGGAACCGGCGGACGGACCACCGTTGATGTGTCGGGAAACCGGGTCATTAAGGATTCGGACTGCGCTCTGTGCGGGCAGTGCATCACCCACTGTCCCACTGGCGGTCTGCGGGAGCGGGACGACACCCAAAAGGCGTTTGCCGCCCTGGCTGATCCGGACAAGATCACGGTGGTTCAGGTGGCCCCCGCGGTCCGTACCGCCTGGGGCGAGGCCCTTGGCCTAAAGCGGGAGGAGGCTACCATGGAGCGCATGGCGGCCACGCTGCGTCGGTTGGGCTTTGATTATGTGTACGACACGAACTTCACAGCCGACCTGACCATCATGGAGGAAGGCAACGAGTTCCTCCACCGCCTGAAGTCCGGCGGTCTGGCCCGGTGGCCCATGTTTACCAGCTGCTGCCCCGGCTGGGTGCGGTTTTTGAAGGGACAGTATCCGGAACTGACCAACCAGCTGTCCACGGCCAAATCGCCCCAGCAGATGTTCGGCAGCGTAGCCAAGAGCTGGCTGGC
>JBFWME010000076.1:0-10648 GCA_050251755.1 Lawsonibacter sp.
ATTGGAGAGGCTAGATTCACCCCCTCTGGAAAAGCGGAAGCAGATCTGTTGAATTGGCTGAACTACGGAATCCCGCCCCAGTCGTTGGTCATGGTGAATTCAGATTTTCGGCCTTCTGAAAACTATATTCCAATTCGTCCAAATGAAACGTATCATCAGCGGGGGATATTCAGAGCACTGGTGAAAGAAAAGGACTCTGGAGTTTGGAGACCCATTGAAGTTCGCATTACGTATGACTGGAGATCCAGAAGTTCGGAACCCGGAAACTTTATCAGCAGTGTTGAATTTAACAATGTTAAAATCGACAGAGCGCGGGGAGTTGAATATTAAAGCGCCACCAAACAAATCACATTGCTTGGAAATACATCCAAAATTTCCTGCGCTCCCAACACTCTGACGGTTCGTCAGAGTGTTGGGACGTATGCGCGTTGCCTTACAGACTGGGGTCTGCCAGATTTTTGGTGGCCCTTATATTTTTATTCCTCCCCTGTCAGGTGTAATATCCGTTTTCGGACAGGAATAAACTGTTACCACATCGAAATTGGACAGGGGAGGGAAGAAGATGTATAACCAAACGGCACAAGCTTCCGGCTACCGAAAAAACTTCCGCTTCTCCGGAACAAAATCCGGACGACGGGCCCAGAAAAAAACAACAGAGCGGGTGCGACTTCTTCAGCTTCTGATCTGCCTGGTCCTGTTCCTTGCCGTATTTATTGGAAAGGGCGTTTTTCCAACGAAAATTATTCAGGTTCGGGATGATATCTTATCTATGATTTCTTCCGACACCGATTTTCGGTCGGCCTTCTCGCAACTGGGCGAGTCCTTGTCGGCGCAGGGGTCGATTTTTGAAAAGATGGGTGATTTTTGCGTGGAGGTTTTCGGAGTCGAAGAGTCCCCTTCGGAAACGCTGACATCCAACCCAACGCCTCAACTAGCCAGTTTATTAAAGACGGAAAGTCAGTTTTTAAGCAAGAATGTGGATTCCCAGGCTCTTTCAGACCATTTTTTTGAACAAAATAGCTCGGAGCTTCCGTTGAAACTTCAATGCGATCAGGACCTTGAACTGGAACCGGCAGCAGTACCGGAAGAGGTGCCTGCAGTCGTTGCGGCTGCAGGCACCGTCCTGCTGAAATCCGATTACAGCGGGCCGCCGCTGCCGGAAAACTATACCATGGATGAGCTGTCGTTGGGAGACCTGGAAACAACCACCCCTGCATTAGGTCACATCAACTCGATCTATGGTTATCGGGAACATCCCCTCACCGGAGAATATCAATTCCACGGCGGGGTGGACATTGGAGGGCAGATCGGAGATCCAATTAAAGCCTTTGCCGCCGGAACGGTGGAATATGTGGGAGAGGATGACTCCTACGGGCTTTATCTGCAGCTCGACCACGGGAACGGTGTTAAATCGTTCTATGCGCATTGCAGTGCCGTTTGCGTCACGAAAGGGCAGAGTGTCGCACTGGGTGAAAAGATTGCAGAGGTTGGTTCTTCCGGTGCGGCAACCGGGCCCCACCTGCATTTGGAGCTGAAATGCAACAATATCCACTTGGATCCAACCTACTACATTGAATATCTGAGCGATCAATGAGATTTGGAAAAGTTGAGGCAACTGCAAGCTTTTTTCTCCTGACGGCCTGGTTAAATTACTTGGACCGGCAGGCGATTGTGCCCCTGGCCATGGTTGCCTGCGCACTCCATGAACTTGGGCATTATCTGGTCATTCGTTGGCTGGGTGGCAATATAAAGCTAATCCGCTTGACGGCGGTTGGGGCGGAAATGGTGCTGTCCAGACCCTTGAATTATTGGCAGGAGGGGGTTGCCGCACTGGCCGGTCCCGGAATCAACCTGCTTCTGGCACTGGTGTTTTCCAGATGGGAATGGAGCAGACTGTTTGCGGGCCTCAATCTGGTTCTGGGCTGCTTTAATCTGATGCCCATCGGCCGTTTGGACGGGGGGCGAACCTTGTACTGCACCTTGGCGCTTCTGCTCGGTCCTGATTTGGCACAGCGGGTAGCGGCGTGGATGGACTTAAGCTTTACCGCCTTGATCCTGGCGGCCGGGCTGCTTTTGTTTGGGGTTGGCGGGAATGTGACTTTGCTGCTTGTGGCGGTCTGGATGGTGGCAATTTTAGTTCCCAAGAAAAAGGAGGGAAATAGGTCTTGTCATGCCGGCCGGAAACAGGTAAAATGATTCATATGCGCCAGAGACAGAAACTGGAGGATCAATATGAATCGCACATTGGAACATATCCTGCCCAAGGTTCAAAAGCCCGCACGTTACACCGGCGGAGAATATAACGCAGTCCTGAAGGACAAACAAACCATAACCACACGCTTTGCCCTGTGCTTTCCCGACACCTATGAGATTGGCATGTCTAATTTGGGCTGCCGAATTTTATACGGTGTGATGAACGAAGAAAAGCAAATTTGGTGCGAACGCTGCTTCGCTCCCTGGGGCGATATGGAGGAGGAGATGCGCCGAGAGGGACTGCTTCTCTATGGCCTGGAGAGTGGAGACCCAATCGCTGACTTTGACATCATCGGCTTTTCCCTGGGCTATGAGATGGCATATTCCAACGTGCTGAATATGCTGGATCTGGCGGGACTGCCGCTGCGTTCCGAGGATCGTCCCGCCCTCACCCCGCTGGTCGTCGCGGGTGGAACCTGTTGCTACAACCCGGAACCACTGGCCCCGTTTATCGATTTTTTCTCCCTTGGAGAGGGAGAAGAGGTCACGCTGGAATACATCAAACTCTATGAGCAGGCCAAGGACGAAGGGTGGTCCAAGGAAGAGTTTCTCCAGGAGGTGGCGCAGATTCCCGGCGTCTATGTCCCGTCTCTCTATGACGTGACCTATCACGAGGACGGAACGATCGCCTCTGTTACCCCAAAAGCCGGCGCGCCCGCCACCGTAACCAAGCGGATCGTTCAGGACATGAACAAGGCCTATTTCCCGGTCAAAACTATCATTCCGTCCACCGAGATTGTCCACGACCGGGTGATGCTGGAGCTGTTTCGGGGCTGCATCCGGGGCTGTCGGTTCTGCCAGGCAGGCTATGCCTATCGGCCGGTGCGCTCCCGCTCGCCGGAGCTGCTGGCGGAATACGGAAAAGCCGCCTGTGAGGACTCCGGCTATCAGGAGATGACCCTGTCCAGCCTGTCCTCCACCGACTACCCCTGTCTCATGGAGCTGTGCGACAATCTGCTGGATTACTGCGTCCCACGGGACATCGGCCTGTCCCTGCCCTCGCTGCGGGCCGACACATTTTCCATGAATCTGATGGAGCGGCTTCAACAGGTGCGGAAGGGCGGCCTGACTTTTGCCCCCGAGGCGGGCACCCAACGGCTTCGGGATGCCATCAATAAAAATCTGACCGAGGAAGACCTTCTTCAATCCTGCCGCACCTGTTTTTCCGGCGGCTGGAACGGCGTGAAGCTGTACTTTATGCTTGGTCTGCCCACCGAGACGGACGAGGATGTGCTGGGAATCGCCGATCTGGCGAAAAAAGTCTATGCCACCTGGAGAGAGTATACGCCGAACCGGTCCAGGGGCGTGCGCATCACCGTATCTACCTCCTGGTTTGTGCCAAAACCCCACACCGCGTTCCAGTGGGATCCGCAAATCCCGGTGGAGGAATATCAGCGGCGGGTTAACCTGCTGCGGGATGCGCTGAAAAAGGACAAGTCCATCAATTATAATTGGCACGACCCGCAGACCAGTTATTTAGAAGCAATTTTTTCCCGGGGCGACCGCCGCCTGGCCGACGTGCTGGAGTGGGCCTGGCAACATGGGGCCAAAATGGACTCTTGGACGGAGTACTTTGACTATCAGCGGTGGATGGATGCTCTGGAAGCCTGCGAGCTAAATGGAGACTTCTATGCCCATCGTATGCGGGAAAAGGACGAGCTCTTCCCGTGGTCGGTCCCATCGGTTGGAGTAAGTCGGGACTTTCTGTGGCACGAGCGGGAAAAATGTTGGCAGTCCCAGACCACGCCGGACTGCCGCACCCAGTGCTCTGCCTGCGGCGCCAATCAATTGCTGACGGGAGGTGGCCGCTGTGGCTGATCGCTTGTTGTTTTCCAAAACGGGACGGGCCAAGTATATCTCCCACTTGGATCTGATGCGCACCTTTCAACGGGCCTTTGCCCGGGCTCACATCCAGATCAAGCATACCGAGGGATTTCACCCCCATCCCTTTGTCTCCATCGCGCTGCCGCTGTCCGTTGGCTACTCCAGCCAGTGTGAGATTCTGGAATTTGGTCTGGTGGGAGGCGTCACGGCAGAAGAACTGCCGGACCGGCTGACTGCCGCCATGCCGGAAGGAATCCGCATTCACCAGTGCTATCCGGCGGAGCGTAAACTGAAGGAACTGGCCTGCCTCAACTACATTATGAACTTCGAGTATCCGGAAGGCCGGCCACAGGAAACCGAGCCCGCAATGCGAGAATTACTCAGCCGCGATAGTTTGGTGGTGCAGAAAAAGTCCAATAAGTCCAAAAAGGGCTTTACCGAGGTGGATCTAATCGCCCTGATCCGGAGCTGGAATCTGGAGTGCCAAAGTGATACGATGACTCTGGATGCTGTGGTTTCCGCTCAAAATCCCGGGCTGAATCCGGAGTTGATTCGGGCCGCGTTTTGCAGCGCTTACCCCGAATTGGCTCCCGACTTTGTCACCTTTCACCGCCGGGAGGTGCTGGACGGCGAGGGGAAACCCTTCCGCTGATCCACGGCTCATACAGTTTTCTGATACTGAATCATATGCAAGGAGGAGAAGCAAAATGGAACAACCTTCGCAATATACGATTACCCGGGAAGTTACCGATGACATGACGGCCAAGCGCATCGGAAATGCCGGTGCAAAGATTCTGTCGACTCCAAATATGCTGTCTCTGATGGAAGAGGCCGCACTTGAGCTGGCCAAGAGTTATCTGGACGAGGGCATGACTACCGTAGGGGTCGAAGCCCATGTGTACCACCTGGCCTCCACACCGGTGGGAATGAACGTCAGCATCACCGCTACCTTGCGCTCGGTTGAGCGGCGCAAGATGTGGTTTGACATCGAAGTGAACGACGAAAACGGAACCTGCGGGAAGGGCTCCCACCTGCGCATCATGGTGCCAAACAAGGATCGGAGCCAGGGGTAAAAAGAGCGGTTAAACTGCGGTGGGAATCCCCAAAAAGCTGCCGCACATAGCTGAAAATAGCTGAAAACGGAAGATAATATACCTGGATGGGGTTGCCAACCGCCAAAAATAATGATATAATATTTGCGCTTTTGAACTGAAACACAGAAGGGAACGATCACCATGTCCGGACACTCCAAGTGGCACAATATACAAAAAACCAAGGGCGCGGCAGACGCCAAGCGCTCCCAGATTTTCACCAAAATTGCCCGCGAAATGATCGTGGCTGTCAAGACCGGCGGCAGCGGCGACCCCGCGAACAATTCCCGCCTGGCCGCCGTTGTGGCCAAGGCCAAGGCGGCCAATATGCCAAACGACAACATCAAGCGCACCATCGACAAGGCTGTGGGCTCTGGGAATTCCGACAGCTTTGAAAGTGTGGTTTACGAGGGCTACGGTCCCAATGGCGTGGCTGTCATTGTCGAGGCTCTGACCGACAACCGCAACCGCACCGCGCCGGAAGTCCGCCATCTGCTGGACAAATACGGCAAGGGGCTGGGCGCCACCGGCTGCGTGTCCTGGTCTTTTGACAAGAAGGGCGTGATTGTCATCGACGCCGAGGATCTGGACGAGGACACCATGATGATGGATGCCCTGGAGGCCGGCGCAGAGGACATGCAGGCCGACGACGAGGTGTTTGAGGTCTATACCGATCCTGACTCCTTCAACGACGTGGTGTCCGCCCTGGAGGGAAAGGGCTATACCTTTTTGGAAGCCGATGTCCAGATGGTCCCCCAGAACTATGTCAAGCTGACCGACGAGGCTGACGTCAAAAATATGGAAAAGCTCATCGACATGCTGGAGGACGACGACGATGTCCAGAACGTGTATCACAACTGGGAGCAGGAATAACCAAAACTTTTTTTGTACAAAGTATTGAGTATTTGCGTTAAATAATCTGAAATTAACACTTGTTTCAACTTTGATTTTGAGTTGTGGAATTTGTTGTTTCGGTTATGGCGTACAGCGCTTCTTCTATTGTGACGTACAGTTGCCACAAGGAGGAAGCGAACATGAGAATAGAAACCGCTATTCAAGAGTATTCCATAGAGATTGAGGTCAGGAAAGTATACCCCCAAAACCAGGAAGGGGTATCGAACTAGCCTCAATCTCTATTTGCGTTTTTGTCAGGATCAGTTAGGAAGAAAAGCCTGTGATTATGGCTGTTCAGCCATCTCAAATGCGTCAGATGCTCCGTGATTGCAACGGGTATGGATTTTATGGACGTTCGCAAAAAAGAGAGGATAGGCATTTCTGCCCCCCCTCTCAAGTGCTTGGATGTATTGATTTGGCTTACCCGAAGTAACGCTTGAGCAGGCCCTCAATTATTTTTGAATAAAATTCTGTATGCAGCTTTGAATTGTAGCGACTGAAGCATCGATACCCAAAACACCGGTATTAAGCGCTAAATGATAATGTTGGGAGAGACCCCATACCTGTCCGGTGTAATATCTGTAATGAATAAATCTTTTCTTATTAATTTCGGTGGTAAGTTTTTTTGCGGTATCGTAATCCATGGATTCGCGTTTCATAATCTGCTGGATTTTAAAATCTTTGTCAGCATGTAAAAAGATATGATAGCAATTAGGAAAATCTTTTAAAATGTAGTCAGCGCATCTTCCTACTATGACACAGTTTCCTTTCGCAGCAAGCGTTCGAATTGCATCTTTTTCAGCTTCATACAATTTATCCAAAGGTGATTGCTCATGTGGATAAGAATAGGTTTGTGCCGCAAGTGTATGTAACAGGCTATTTGTTAATTTTTGCTCTTTGGCCTCAATAAAGGCCTCTGGCAGGTTGCTGCTTTTTGCTGCCATTTCCATAATATTTTTATCATAAAATGTAAATCCAAGTTCCTGTGCCAATTTTTCTGCAATTTGGCGTCCACAGCTCCCAAATTCTCGGTTCACTGTAACAACAAGGTTGGATACAGTGGCAGTTTTATTACAGAAATCTGGTACTGTGACAACCAAATATTTTTGTAACATCCCTAATTTTTGATTTAAAAATCTTGCAGTCATACCAACAAGCAAGGCTGCGATAACGGTACCTTCCCGCACTCCTGCGAGTCTGTGAAACAAAATAAACCCCATAATAGCGGCGATAACAGTCATCGAAGAATCAAACGCGACTTTCGTTTTTCCAAAATCCACTTTAAATGTTGATGAAATTGCCTTTACGAAGGATTCTCCGGGTAGCATTACAACATCTGCCATCATTTCTAGAAATACACCGATTCCCAAAATGATACATCCTAGAATCAAGGAGCAAACCTGCATTGCGTAGGTATGCGGATCGAGCCATGCAAGCCAACTCATGGTGCAATCTATGAAATAGGAAAACACGATTGATACTGGGATTTGCAGAAAATACTGCTTAGGAAAGTTTTTTCTAAGCAACAGAAGCTGCAAGATAATAAGTAATATGCTCATATAGAGGGTGAACTCGCCCAAAGTCGGTACATAAGCAAGGCTTAAGGTATAAGGGATACTGGAAATCGGCGATGTTCCCAAGTTTGCTTTTGTAACAAAACTAACTCCAAATGAATTGAAAAAAAGTCCGATTAGAAATAAAAAATATCGTTTTAATTGTTCTGTTGCGCTCATGGTAACCCTCTTTCATCTGTCAGATTGCTGCAAAGCTTATAAAGTGTATTCATAAATTGAAGTTGTTCCTGCTTCGAGATTCCGCTGAAAATGAAATGCTCTAAATGGGAAAAAGTCTTGGCTACAAGATCACATTTTTTTCGGCCTAGATTTGTAAGATAAATATTGAACGCACGGCGATTATCTGGCTGTATTTGGCGTTTGATTAGTCCCTTTGCCTCCATCCGATTCAGAATTCCGGTTATTGTTGCAGGATCAATATGACAGGCAAATGCAATTTCCTTTTGCATACTGCCGTCGTGGTTGTTGAGGTAGTCCAAAACTTTAGGTTGTCCAGGCGAAAGGTCTGCATTGTCCAATATCTGCATTGCGCGGTCTTGAAAGAGCGTGTGAACGACCATTAACTGATAATGAAAACTTTCATCCATGTTACTGCTCCTCGTGGTAAATAGTTAGCATGCTAATAATTTCAATGGACGTTATTATAATAGAAGGGAAGAAGGTTGTCAAGTTAATTGATCACTCAAATAGAAATTAAAAAGTTTTGTGTTTTTCGAAATATTTTGGTTATCGACATGCTGGAGGACGACGACGTCCAGAGCGTGTATCATAGCTGGGAGCAGGAATAAAACTGATAAAAAAAGCTGCCGCAGTTGCGGCAGCTTTTTTATTCGATTGATGCCTTTTCCTCTAACATACGGATGATTTCAGAAATGCCCAGGAGAATCGTGCCAAACATGAGAGCAGCCGCCCATACCGGCAACGCGTCGCTCAGGAAAAAGGCATAAGCGATGGAGTTTGGTGCCGGAGAATATGCCCCGCTGCCACTCTTTAGTCCGAGGATCATCCCAATTGTATAGGTGGCGATAGACAGATGGAAACAGAAACCGCCGATCTCATTTTGAATTCTGGCCTTGGCGCCTTTTGGTTTGTCCTTCCCATAGATCAGCGTCTCCACCGGAACAGACAGGGAAACGGATAGCTGCTTGAGCATTTCGATGTCCGGCTGAGATTTTCCGCTTTCCCAGTTTGAAATGGTTTGTCTGGTGACATGAAGCTTCGCGGCCAGTTCCTCTTGGGATAATTTGCACTTCTTTCGCTCTGTGGCCAAATTGAGCCCAACCGCAGTTGTTCCATGTTTCATGACAACGCTCCTTTCCTGTCTGCATCATACCATCTTGAGTGTTTTGCAGGCAAGCAAAGAATCTTTGCCTGTCGACGAATCACGATCAAATAGGGGTGACACGATACCGTGCTCACATCATACCATAGAATTAGAACTATCATAAATAAAAAGACAGAGAAAAAGATTTTTCTCTGTCTTTTTACAAGTAAGCCTGTAAGCCGGGTTCTGTCTTTTAAGACAGCCATCTATCTCGACGTATGGTTGCCCATACGCTCTAGCCACCTCCTGAACGCGGCCGGGCCGGCCTGTTGCGTTCCCACGGCGTTGCTCCGGATAGAGTTTACAGCGACGGACTGTTCCCAGCCGTCGGGTGAGCTCTTACCTCGCCTTTCCACCCTTACCACCACAGCTCAACTGTGGTGGTAAGGGTGGAAAG
Organism: Lawsonibacter sp.; assembly: GCA_050251755.1. Lineage (GTDB taxonomy): Bacteria > Bacillota > Clostridia > Oscillospirales > Oscillospiraceae > Lawsonibacter. The sequence goes on from JBFWME010000076.1 coordinate 9,358, forward strand.
CGTTTCCTGCGGAAACGATCCGCTGCGGCGGGGTGGTCAAACGTGAAAGGCGGGCCTCGCCGGCTCCCTTCCACACCATCCCCCGCGCCTGGCCCGATGGGCCAAGCAGCGCTCTCCAAAAGCTTATCAGCACAGTTCAGCTGTGGTGGCGGTATATCTCTGTTGCACTTTTCCTAGGGTCGCCCCCGGCGGGTGTTACCCGTTATCCTTGCCCTGCGGAGCCCGGACTTTCCTCACAGGCGGGCCTTTCGCCCCGCCCGCGCGGCTGTCCAGCTTACTTGCTTGGTTATGATACAGGAAAACCAGACCGCTGTCAAATCCTTTTTGCGGAAAAAATACCGTCCAGAGACTCCGGACGGCAAATAAATTACTCTGATTTTCTGCATTTATAGTATCACAAAATCGGGAAAAATACAAGACTTGAAACAAAGTCCAAAATGAGGTAAAAAAAATGGGAGGTGATCATGATGAGCCATCCATTTGAGCTGACGCCGCTTTCCGCGCAACGGAAGCAGACGGAGCTCGCGCTGGTCCAATGCAATCAGATAACGCAAAAGGTTGGACTGTCGTTTTCAGAAGCCCAAATTCGAATGTTGGCCGAGCAGCGCGTTCAGGCGTTGGCGCATACCGGCCGGATGGAGTTTGGCGCGGGAATCTTACAGCCGCTGATTTACCGCTTTTATGACTCTCCCTATTTGACACAGGCGAACTATGAAGAGACCATTCTGGAATTGCAGGAGCTGTTTTATACGTTTAAGAACGAGACCAAAGACCGCCTCTCCGACGACGAGCTGCTGGGCGCCATGAAGGCCATCTTTGACGGCAAGGCTCAGGGATCCACAGAGTATCTGTCCGGATTGCTTGCATCCGATTTGTTTCAAATTGCAAGTGACCTCGCCGCCGGCTCTGACTGGAGGCCGGAGGAGGACGAAGATGAGGAGGATTTGGATGAATGATCTGGAGCCATGGAGGGAGCACCTCCCCGGCCAAATGGAGCGGCCAGCTCAGGTTCAGGAGCAGCTTTGGACTCTGCTGGCGCGGCAGACCGCCCTGTACACTTCTTCCGACAGCACATCGGTTTCCATTGAGACGGCGCAGGAGCTGTTTGACTCCGTTATGTTCCTCCTGCAGCTGGGTGGCGGGGACCCGGACGCGTGGACGTCCGCGCAGGATCTGGCCCAGGTATTTCGAACGGGGCAGCAGATCGTACGGGAGCAGATCGCCCGCGGCAAGCGGCTTTGGGAAGCGGTGTCTCAAACGCTGCCACCGCTGGAAAACCGCTCCCTTCAGG
>JBFWME010000077.1:0-10594 GCA_050251755.1 Lawsonibacter sp.
TGGATTTGGATGAACTGAAGGCTGATTTTGGCGTTTTGGGAGTTCCGTTTGATATGGGGGTCGGCTTTTTAAGCGGCGCACGCATGGGCCCGCGCCGCATCCGGGAAGCGTCTACCCAATACGGCCGGGGAGAGCTTGGCTATTATGACTATGAGGCGGATGAGCAGATGCTGGCCGCCCCCATTACCATTGCAGACTGCGGGGATGCCGACGTGCTGCAGGGGGATCGGGACTATTCGTTTGCTTGCATTGAGCGGGCGGTCCGCCGCATCATCCGGGCGGGGAGTATCCCGATCGTCATGGGCGGGGATCACTCCATCAGCATTCCTGTGGCCCGTGCCCTGGCGGAGTACGGCAAGAAGATTTGCGTCATCCAGTTCGACGCGCATCTGGACTGGACCAGCCATGTTGGCCCGCTGGTCCAGGGGAACGGCAGCCCGTTGCGCCGCATGTCTGAGATGGAGCACATCGGTCCGATGGTGCAGATCGGGCTGCGGGGAATGGGCAGCGGGAAAAAGAACGACTATGACGATGCCAGAGCCTACGGCAGCCGCCTGATTTCAGCCCGGGAACTTCACAGCAAAGGCGTGCAGTATGTTCTGGATCAGATTCCGGACGCGGAGGCCTATTATATCACCTTCGACATCGACGGATATGATATGCCGCTGGCCCCGGGCGCCGCTTCTCCGCTGCCCGGCGGCATTACCTATGACGAGAGCATGGATCTGCTCAAGGCGATCTGTCAGACCGGAAAGGTGGCGGCCATGGATCTGGTGGAGGTGGCGCCTCCCTTTGATCCCACCGGCTGCACCGAGCGGCTGGCGGCCCTGACGATGCTTCAGGTGATTGCTCATACGGGGAAAAAGCTGCACGAAACCAACGGATCAGAAACCTGATATGGTTCAGCGGGGCGGCACGATGTTGTGCCGCCCCGGTTTTTGCCGTCAATTGTTCCGCTCAACTCCCCGTTGCAATTGAGGGAGACCTTGGATATAATAAGACCCATAGTTTGCCTTCAAAAAGGAGACGGTATGATGATCAAGTTCAATCATTTCAACTTCAACGTTTTAAATCTGGATCAGAGTGTGGCTTTCTACAAGGACGCCCTTGACTTATCCCCGGTGCGGGAAAAAGAAGCCGCCGACGGTTCCTTTCGACTGGTCTTTCTGGGAGATGCCGTGGGCAGCGACTTTCGGCTGGAGCTGACCTGGCTGAGGGGCCGTACCGAGCCCTATAATCTGGGGGAGTGCGAGTTCCATCTGGCGTTCGTCACCGACCGGTTTGACGAACTGTATGCCCGGCACAAAACCATGGGCTGCATCTGTTTTGAAAATCCGGCCATGGGAATCTATTTCATCACTGATCCGGATGGCTATTGGATTGAGATTGTGCCGGAGAAAACGTAATGGCGGGGAAAAGTCATAATGTGGGGTGGCCTGGATTTTTTCGGGTCTTTACCGTACTGTGTGCCATGATGCTGCTGCTGGCCCAAAGCGGCCAGCAGGCCGTGGCGGCCGGCTCCGGGGCCTGGCAGGTGCTGTCGGTGTACGAGGGACTGACCGGTTGGACGGTTCCGGCCCTGTTCATGCTGTGGGGAATGCTTGCGCTGGAGGAGGGGAAACCAAGCCTTGGTTCAGCCATACTGGGGCTGGTCCTGCCTGCATGCTGCCTGCTGGTGTTTTGGGGGGCGCTGTATGCCGTGGCCGCTCATCTGCTGAGTGGAGGAACTCTGAGCTGGGGCGGGATCTGGGCGGCTCTGGTGTCCGCCGCCAACGGAAATACTTACTTCCACCTTTGGATTCTCTATCCTCTGATCGGCCTGTACTTGGTTCACCCCATGATCCACCGATTTACCTCCTCAGCCAGCCGGGGGGAGGTTCGTTACGTTTTGGCCTTGTGTTTTCTGTTTGCCTCGGTGCTGCCCTTATGGTCGGCATTTTTCCCCCAAAGCGAGGCGGCCGCGTTTCTGGAGCGGCTGCGGGTTCATCTGGTGCTTGGCTGGTTGGGGTGTTATATGGCGGGGTGGTATTTATACCATTACACCATCGGTCGGGTGTCGGAATTCCTTCTGTACGGCTTGGGGATCCTGGGCATGGTCCTTACCCTGATGGGAAACTCCATCTTCGGCGGGGGGAGAGAGCTGTGGTATTTGTATACCGCGCCCAATGTGGTGCTCACCGCCGTCGCCTTCTGCACCCTGTTTCGCTACGTGCTGGGTGTCAGTGAAGAGCGCTCCCGCCGCCGGGCGGTGCATGAATTGGGATCCTACGCCTTTGGAATCTACTTGTTCCACCAGATTTGGGTTTTGGTGTTCCGGTGGCTGGACATCTCTCTGCCAGCAGTTTCCCCGGTGGTTTCTGTGCCTTTTTTTGCCGCGGTGTACTTTCTTCTGTCTATTCCGTTTGCCTGGCTGTTTGATCACATCCCCGGAGTCGGGACTTACTTAACCTGAGACGGTCAAAAACATGCCTTGGCACGTCTTTGAGTCAGCTGCGGCTTGCAACGCGCACGCCCTGACCTGATTTGGTATCGTACTCAGGCACCGCAAACTGTGTCTGAGAAATACGATCCATTTTCATGTTTAAAATACTCCGCTGAAACCAGTTCATGCATCATAGAAGGCGGAAGAATAAGACCGGCAACATTGCAAACGGTTCCCCGCACCGGAACACAGTCCGGTGCGGGGAACCGTTTATGTCGATATGAAAGCGGTTGAACCGTACGAGCAGCCGAAGCTTAAAAGCCGAAAGCCAGCGCACCGCCGTCTACGGCGAAATCCTGACCGGTGATGTATTGTGCGCCGTCGCTGAGTAGGAACTTGGCCATTTCACCCAGATCCCGGGTGTCGCCGAAGGCGTGAACCGGCATGCGGGCCAAAATGGCGGCCTTTCGCTCCGGGGTCATAACCTGCTTACTCATCTCGCTGGGGAACCAACCCGGAGCGATGCTGTTGACGCACAGGTTATCGTTGGCCCACTCCACCGCCAGCCCGCGGGTCATACCGCAAACCGCGGCTTTGCTGGTGCAGTAGGGGACCACCTCGCTGAAGCCTAAATGCGCCGCCATGCTGCTGATGCTGACAATTCGGCCCTTGTGTGGGCTGAGCTTCAGATAGGGGTAACACAGCTGGCACAGCCGGAAAATGCTGGACACGTTGACCTGGAGGATATGTTCAAAGTCCTCCATGGGGAAGGTCTCGGCCCGGCACTTTTTGGTGACTCCGGCGTCATTGACCAGAAAATCCAGCCCGTGCCGGTTTGCAATGTCGGAAATCAAAGTGGCCATCTCGGCGTAGTCAGTCACGTCTCCATGGACATGGATTACGCCGGGGGCGCTGGGGGCCAGCCCTTCTTTTACCGCTCCGGTGCGGCTGAGGGCAAAAACGGTGGCGCCGGCTTGGGCCAATGTGTTGGCGATGGCATATCCAATGCCGCTACTGCCGCCGGTGACAATGCCGACGCGTCCTTCCAATTCGTTCATTCCGGAAGACTCCTTTCCTAAATCAAAGCTCTTGACAGCGATAGCTGTGGCAGGTGCGCTCAATCAGATCCCAGTCCAGATCCGCCCCGACCCCGGGAGCATCCTGCACATAGATCCGGCCGTCCCGGATGGGCAGGTCCCCCTTCATGGGCAGACGGTAGTTGTCCTCCGGGACAAAATACTCAAAATATTCGCAGTTGCGGATGGCGCAGCTGACATGGACATTGACCAGATCCATGTAGTTCATGGTGGTGGTGTGCAGTTCGCAGTTTATTCCGAAGCCGTCGGCCATGTGGGCGATCTTCAGGGTCCCGGTCACGCCGTCCTTCCAACTCACATCGGCCCGGACGATGTCGGCAGCGCGTTGGGCGATGGCCTGGGCCACGCCCCAGTGGCAGCCGCGGGTAGTCTCGGTGGCCGCGATAGGGATGTCCAGGGTGCGGCACAGCTCGGTGTATTTGTACAGCTCGAAGTCACGGAAGGGCTCCTCAAACCACTTGTAGCCCAACCGCTCCAGCTGACGGCCAACCCTGACTGCGTCTCCCATGGTGTACTCGCCCACCGGGTCGCTCATCAGAATGTAATCCGGACCGACCGCATCGCGGATGGCCTGATGGACCGCCAGATCGAACTCCACCGGCCCGCCGGGATGGGCCTTATAGCCGGGGATTCCCTTCTCCTTGTAATACATGGCCTCGTCCACGTAGGTTTGCACGTCGCTGTGGAAGTTCCCGCTGGCATAGACCGGCAGGCTGGTGCGGCAGGCACCGATGTATTTGTAGAGAGGAAGCCCGGCGGCCTTGGCGCACAGATCCCACAGAGCCACGTCCACCGGACCGGGCAGAAAGACCGGGAAGAAGGCCTCGTGCCGGTCCACGTTCCAGAGATCATAGAAAATAGCCTCGTGATCGTGGGGATCCCGGCCCAAAACCACCGGCGCAATGCTGTCGTGCAGGTAGCTTTCGCTGACGCCTCCGCTGCGGGCGGCCATGCAGGTGGCAATGCCTTCCACTCCGGTGTCCGTGGTCAGCTTGATGGCAATGACATCCCACCCCATTTTGGCCCCTCCTTGCCGCTTGGCGTCAAAGAGACATTTGCCCCGGTCTACCCACCAGGTTTCAAATTTGGTCACGATCATTGTTGATTTCCTCCCGTAAAATTTCTCCTGGTTAAAAATATGCTTGAATTATATCACTGGTAATATTATAATGCAAGTGATATATTACAAAAGAAGAGAAGTTTTGAAAGATATCCAAATAACCAAATAAAAAGGAGTAAAAAAACATGGCTGATTGGAAAAACGAAGACGAATTGTTTTCTCTGATGAGAGAGCGGCTCTATACCCCGGTGGTCGGGGACATCTTGGATGGGATGGGGTTTGCCCATCAGTTTCTCCCCCCGGAGCTGCAACCGATCCGGATGGATATGAAACTGGCGGGGAGGGCCTGCACCGTGCTGGAACATGACGTGTTTGGGCCGCAGAAAAAGCCGTTCGGATATTTGACGGAGGCACTGGACCAACTACAGAAACATGATGTCTACCTTGCCACCGGGGCGCATAACAGCGCGCTTTGGGGGGAGCTGCTGACCGCCACCGCTAAAACGAGAGGGGCGGTGGGTGCGGTGCTGGATGGCTATACCCGCGACACCCCACAGGTGCTTGCTCAAAATTTTCCAGTCTTTGCCCGGGGGCGCTGGGCGCAGGACTCCTCCATCCGCACCAATGTGGTGGACTACCGCTGTCCCATCCAGATTGGACAGGTGACCATTCAGGATGGAGACCTGGTGTTTGGTGATATGGACGGCGTCGTAATTATCCCACAGCAGGCGGCGGAGGAATGTATCCACCTGGCCTTAGAAAAGGCCAGCGGAGAGAAGCGGGTCCGTCAGGCGATTGAAGGTGGCATGAGCGCCACCGAGGCATTTGCAGCGTTTGGCATTTTATAAGGAGGAACGGCGGGGCATTCGTGCGGTCGAAAAAGTGGCACAGCCACTTTTTCGAAGGGGAAGAGAAACACGCAAGCTGTACCTCAATTCCGTTCGGAAAAGTTGGTACAGCTTGCGTGAGAAGTGTCGTTTTCAAGGCGCGTGTCCTTGGAAATGACAGTGTTTAAGTTGATTCCACCGCCTGCGGGCGGCGGGACGCTGTGAGGCTCCCCAGCGGGGGCTTTTTTGACAGGCGGGACCCCGCCGCAAAGCTGCGACGGGGTCCCGGTATTTGCTTGCTCAATTTGCCATGCCGGAGCGGATGGCGTTTAAGGAGCGGATCATGGAGTGGTTGATGTGCAGAATGATGGCGTCCCGGATATCTGTTTCATTTTCACGCAGCAGAGCATCAATGATGGCACAGTGCTGGCTTAAGTCGGATTCCCGGGGATCGGACGCGTTTTGACGGATCGCGTTTTGACGCGCGGCGTACATAGCCAGCCGAACCTGACTGACCATCAGTGTGTTATACATATCCATCAGGATATCATTCTCGGTAATTGCCATCAAATAGGAGTGGAAGCTGCTGTCCAGCAAAAAACGATCCAGATCGTCCATCTGAAGAGAATTCTGAAATTTTTGCTGGTATTGAAGCAGTTTACTTTTGGAATACAGCGTTTTGTATTCCTCAATCACCGTTGGCTCGATGAGCTTACGGGTTTGGTACAGATCGTTTACACTCTTTTCGGTTAATAGGGAGACACGCATCCCTTTTCGAGGGAAGATGTCCACCATCCCCTCCTTCTGCAGGAGCAGAAGCGCTTCGCGCAGCGGGGTGCGGCCAAAACCGGTTTCCTCCACAAGTTGCTTTTCGTTGATCTCCTGGCCGGGCAGATACTCGCAGTAAACAATTTTTTGATAAAGATACTCATATGCCTGGTTTGCCATGGGTTTGATCCGTTTTTCGGCCACCTGGGAGTCCCCCTCTTCATCCGACACCGCCGTTGGGCAGTGTTTTCGATAAAATGCTGCTGGTCATTTCTAACAATAATCATACGAAAATTTTAGGCAAAAAGCAAGCCATAAATGAAAAAAATTCGGTTGATTTATATTAGAGGCTCTGATATAATATCTGTGATATATCAATTGACGCAAAAATGTCAGAAAGGAATATCAGATATGAACGCCACAGAGACACAAATCAAAGATATCCGAATTTACCAGGCGGTGAGCAAAATCAGCCAGCCCATCGCAGACGCCACCCACGACATCAGCAAGATTGCTTTTTATGTGCTGGAGGTGGAAACGGCCGGCGGCGCAATCGGTCAGGGTTACCTTCTCAGCTTTCATTACAGTCCCAATGCCATTGAGGGAGCGCTGAAGGATCTGAAACAGTTCATCCTGGAGCGCAGCTACCATGTGTATGAAACAGCCCAGGTTCAAAAGGATTACGAGATTGAAAGCGAGTACTTTGGCATCGTCGGCCTGCAGCGCTGGGCGCTGGCCACGCTGAACGTAGCCATGTGGGACGCCTGGAGCCGGGCCAATGATCAGCCAATTTACCGGATGTTCGGCTGCCACCGCAAGCCCATCCCCGTTTATGGCAGCGGAGGGTGGCTCAGCTACAGCGACGAGGAGCTGGTGAATGAGGTTGTCAACTATAAAAAACGAGGCTTCACTGCCGTTAAAATTAAGGTGGGCAGCCCGGATATGGAGCGGGATATTCGCCGTCTGAACCTGGTGCGGGAGGCTGTGGGCCCTGAGCTGAAGATCATGATGGATGCCAATCAGGGTATGGACGTGCCCAGCTCGATTAAGCTGATCAGCCAGGTAGAGAATTTGGGCATCTTCTGGTTTGAAGAGCCGGTTGCCAATTACGATTTTGAGGGGTATGCTACGATTCATGCCAAAACTCACATTAGCCTGGCCATGGGTGAGCGGGAGTACAGCACGGTAGCGCTGCGCGAACTGATTGGACGCCGCGCACTGGATCTGTGGCAGCCCGACCTGATCCGACTGGGCGGCGTAGAGGCCTGGCGCGACAGCGCGGCGCTGGCCAATGCTTACAATATCCCCGTATTGCCCCACTATTATAAGGACTACGACGTGCCGCTGCTGGCTACCGTTTCGAATCCTTACGGGGCAGAGAGCTTCGACTGGATTGACGCGATCATTGACGAGCCGATGGTGATTCAAAACGGCTTTGCCATTCAGCGGGAAGGCAACGGATGGGGATTCCAATTCCTGCCCCAGTACATGACCGAGGTGCGATAAGGCCTGAATCTTAAAAGAAAGGTTTTGTATTTGATGGATTCGATAGTCATCACGGAACCATGGAAGGCGGTTACCCTCCAGCGTCCCGTTCCCAAGCCAGGGAAAGGGGAGGCCCTTTTAAAAATGCTGGTGGGCGGAGTCTGCGGCAGCGACCTGGCGTCTTACCGCGGTCAGTCCGCATACGTCAGCTATCCCAGGACCATTGGGCATGAATTTGCCGCCCGGGTGGTTGAGGTGGAGGAAAACGAATATGGCATCCGGTCCGGCATGATTGTGACGGGAAATCCATATTTCAACTGCGGCGAGTGTTACAGCTGCCGCCGTGGGTTTGTCAACGCCTGCGTCCATAACGAGACGATGGGGGTGCAGCGGGAAGGGACGTTCAGCGAGTATTTTACCATGCCGGTGGAGCGCCTGTACGATGGCCAGGGCATCCAGCCCAAAGCGCTGGCGCTGGTGGAGCCGTTCTGCATCAGCTATCACGGGGTCAGCCGGGCCAAGGTGGTTCCGGGAGACAAGGTGCTGGTGATGGGCGCGGGCGCCATCGGTATTCTGGCGGCGGTCGCCGCCCGCAGCTTTGGAGCCAAGGCATACATCACCGATGTAGCGGGAGAAAAGGTGAACGCAGCAATCCGGGATTTTGGGCTGGACGGCGGATTTATCAATGACACGCCGGACGCGCTGGATCGGTTTACCCAGGAAATCACCGGAGAAGACGGCTTTGACGTCACGGTGGAAGCGGTAGGTGCCCCAAGCACCTTCCTGGGTTGTGTCCGGGCGGCGGCCAGCCGGGGCCGGGTGGTGGTCATCGGTGTGGCCAAACACAGCGCGGACTTTAACTTTCTTGAGATGCAGCGCAAGGAATTGAACATGGTTGGCAGCCGCGCCGCGACCAAAGCGGATTTTGCTGCCACCATGAAGCTGGTGAACGAAGGATTTGTGGATCTGACCCGACTGATCTCCCGTACTTACTCACCCAAGGACGCGGAACACGCGTTTCAGGACATGGATCAACACTCTGCCCAAATTGTAAAGGCTGAGTTTGAGTTTTCACAGGAAACCAACGATTAAAATGAGAAGGAAAGGAACGAATGTCATGAAAAAGAAATTTGCTCTTTTGATCGCTGCGGCTTTGTGCCTCAGCGTCTGCACCACCGGGTGCGGAACATCCTCTTCCGGCAGCGCCGTCTCCTCCGCTGGCGCTGGTTCCAGCGCCAGCACGTCCGCAGACAATACGCCTGCCGACGTTGTGACCATCCAGGTTGGATTTGAGAATACTACCGACGAGCCCATTGGAAAAGCGGTTCAGAAGTGGGCTGAGCTGGTGGAGGAACAGAGCAACGGGACCATGAAGCTGGAGCTGTTCCCCAACAGTGCGCTGGGAAGCAAGAGCGAACTGATTGACCAGATGGTCATGGGAGAAAATATTATTACCATTGCAGACGGCGCGTTCTATGCCGATTACGGCGTGCCCGATATGGGAATTATGTACGGCCCCTTCTTCTTTGAGAGCTGGGACGATGTGTGGAAGCTGCTGGACAGCGACTGGTATGCCGAGCAGTGTCAGAAGCTGGCCGACAAGGGCCTGACCATTCTGGCCTCCAACTGGGTCTACGGCGAGCGCGAGCTGATGACCAAGACCAAGGTGGTCACCCCCGCCGACCTGAAGGGACTGAAGATCCGCCTGGCCAACAGCCAGATTTACGTGGAGGGCTTCAATGCGCTGGGAGCCACTGCGGTTCCCATGGCCCTGAGCGATGTATATACTGCGCTCCAGAACGGAACCCTGGACGGTGTGGAGAATCCCCTGTCCACTCTGTACGGCCAGAGCTTCCAGGAAGTGACCAAGTATATCCTGATGACCGGCCACATTAAGAACTTTACTACCTGGTGTATCGGAACCAGCTATCTGAACTCCCTGACGCCGGAGCAGCAGGAACTGCTGAAGAGTACCGGGGAAGAGGCCGGCCTGTATAACAATGATCTGCAGACTGCCGCCAACGACGAGTATAAGCAGGATCTGGTGGATGCCGGTGTGGAGATCACGGAGCTGACCCCCGATCAGATCGCCGAGTGGAAGACCGCCGGCCGGTCCTTCTATGATATGGGCAGCACCTTCGGCTGGAGTGACGGCCTGTACGAGACCACTCAGGCCGCTATGGGTAAGTAATTGTTCCCAGTAATAACCCGGGGAGGAGGGGCCTCGCGGCCCTTCCTCCCATAATTCCAGTTGGAGGACGAAAACCAATGAAAAAAATGCTAGACGTCCTGGTCAAAGTGGAGACAGCGGCAGCATCTGTCATTCTGGCGGCGCTGATCACCTGCACGTTCGTTGGCGTAATCGCACGCTATCTGTTCAGCAATCCATTCACTTGGGAAGAGGAATTTCAGCTGGCGTGCATGGTATGGATTACGTTTTTGGCCGCCCCGATCGCCTTTCATACTAAAAGCCATGTGGCCATTGAAATCCTGGTGGACTCCTTCCCCAAAAAGGTTCAGCGCGTGGTGGAAGTGTTTATTATGGTCGCCATGTATGTGATTTTAATTTATTTCTTTTTCCGCAGCCTGGATTTTCTCGCGGTGATTGCAGGCACCAGCCGGAAGACTCCGATCTTGAAGATTCCATATGCCGGGATTTATGCCGTCGCGCCGGTTTCCATTGTGCTGATGCTGATCAGCTATACGTATATGACGGTCAAAGGATTTTTGGACAGCCGAACGTCTGAGACAGAGCAGAAGGAGGGAGCACAGTGAATACACCCGTGATTGCCATGGTTGTGGTCCTTCTTGTGCTGTTGTTTTTGAAGGTCCCGGTGTTTGCGTCGGTGCTGGGGGCATCTGTGGTCTATTTCGTTCTGAAGCCCAGCGTCAATCCTGCCGTTTTCGCGCAGCAGGCGATTACGGGCGCGGAGAG